>CALGIB010000181.1 GCA_937915955.1 uncultured Pseudomonadota bacterium | reverse complement strand
CCATGCGCATCAGGCGCAGCGCCCGGCACACCGCGAGGGCGCCCTGGGCCACGGTCAGCGTGGCCCCGTTGATGAAGGCCAGGGCCTCCTTGGGCGTGGGCTGGAAGGGGCGGGGGTGCTGCCCCTCGAGCAGCTCTCCGCCCAGCCCGAAGATCACCCGCGCCAGGTGCGCCAGCGGAGCCAGGTCGCCGGCGGCGCCCACCGATCCCTGCGAGGGGATCTTGGGGATCACCCCGTCGTTCAGCGCGTCGACCAGCGCCTGGGCGGCTTCGGGGCGCGCTCCGGACAGGCCGGTGGCGAGCACGTTGGCGCGGCAGGCCATCAGCGCGCGCACGTGGTGAGGCGGCAGCGGCTCGCCCACGCCCGCGCAGTGACCCAGCACGAAGGCCTTGATGCGCTGCTCCTCGCTGGCGTCGAGGTTCTGGGTGCCGACCAGCCAGGCTTCCTTGCGAGCCAGGATGTCGGGCGGGTCCAGCGCGAGCCAGGCCCGGTGGTTGTCGGCCATGGCGGCCCGGGCCTCGCCTCCGAGCGCCACGGGTGCGCGGTCGCAGGCGATGGACCAGAGGGACTCGGCGTCCAGGGTGTGGCCGTCCAGCACGATCATGTCGCGATACCTCGTGAGAGGCCGCCGACGGCGCCCTCGACCGCGTCTTCGAGCGCGGGACCGGTGACCAGCGGCTCCATGCGCTGGACCAGCTCGGAGGGGGTGGCGCCGTCGACGTCACCCAGGGTCTCGCCGATGCAGAGCCAGGCCGGGTAGGTGCCCTCGCCCAGGTTCAGCCCCGGCTCGGCCCGGAGGCGGTGGGACAGCGCGGTGTGGGCGCAGAGCAGCTCGATGGCCACCACGCGCTGCGCGTTCTGCAGGACCTCGGCGGCCCGGCGCGCGGCGGTCGTGCTCATCGCTACGTGGTCCTCCTGGTCCTCGCAGGTGGGGATGGAGTCCACGCTGGCGGGCCAGGCCAGGGCCTTGTTCTCGCTGACCAGGGCCGCGGCCGAGGTCTGCAGCGCCAGCAGCCCGACCCCGGGACCCAGGCCCTTGAGGCTGGCGGGCAGGTGCACCGAGAGCGCCCCAGTGGTCAGGCGGTAGAGCCGTCGTTCGGCCAGCGACGCGAGCTCGCACACCGCGATCTTCAGGAAGTCCGCGGCCATGCCCACCGGCTCGCCGTGGAACAGGCCCGCGCTGAAGGCCTTGTCGTGGCCGGGGGCGTCGACCAGGATGACCGGGTTGTCGGTCACGGCGTTGAGCTCGATCGCGACCTGCTGGCGCACGAAGCGCAGCGTGTCCCGGACGCTGCCCAGCACCTGGGGCGTGCAGCGCAGCGCGTAGGCGTCCTGGACCTTGCCGGGCACGGTGTCGACCAGCTCGCTGCCGGTCAGCAGTCGCCGCAGGTTGTCCGCGCAGGCGATGGCCCCCGGATAGGGCCGCAGCTCGTGGACGGCGGGGTGGAAGGCCCGGGTGACGCCTCGCAGCGCCTCGATCGACAGCGCCGCGGCGATCTCGGCCACCTGAACGAGCCGCACCGCGTCGATCACCGCGAGGGCCGCGATGGCGGTGGTGACCTGGGCCCCGTTGTTCAGCGCCAGGCCCTCCTTGGGGCCCAGCTGCAGCGGCACGAGCCCGACCTTGGCCAGGGCGTCGCAGCCGCTCATCAGCTCTCCCTGGACCCAGGCGCGGCCCGTCTCCTCGGGCGGATCCGAGGGCCGGTGGCCCAGGATGAGGCCGAGGTGCGACAAGGGGGCGAGGTCGCCCGAGCTGCCGCAGCTGCCCTGGCTGGGCAGCCAGGGATCGACGCCGCGGTTGAGGAGCTCGAGCAGGAGCTGGACCAGCTCGGGGCGGCACCCGCTGCGACCTCGGGACAGGGCGTTGGCGCGCAGCAGCACCGTCGCCCGCGCGACGTCGACCGGCAGGGGACGCCCCACCCCGGCGGCGTGGCTGCGGATCAGGTTGCGGGACAGCTCGTCCAGGCTCTCCTGTGGGATCCGCTTGCGGGCCAGCGAGCCGTAGCCCGTGTTCACGCCGTAGATGGCGCTGGGCTGTCCGTCCGGGTCCAGGACCCGACCTTCGACCGCCGCCTCCACCCAGGCACGCGAACGCTTGAGTTCATCCCAGGCGCCGGGCGCGAGCGCGACCAGGCGGCGTGAGCGGGCCACCTCGGCCAGCTCACGCAGCGACAGACTCGTGCCATCCAGCTGCAGCGACATGGGCCTCCGCATAACCGCGTAGGCTTGGGAGATGGCGAGCTACCGCGACGACTTCTACCGGCAACCCGAACTGTACGACCTCGAGTACGAGGAGCGGGACGAGGACATCGAGTTCTACCGCTGCCTGGCCCGGGACGCGGGCGAGGTGCTGGAGCTGGGCTGCGGCACGGGGCGCCTGAGCGTGCCCATGGCCGAGACGGGCGCCAGCGTGGTCGGGGTGGACGTCGCCTCGGCCATGCTCGGTCGCCTCCGCGAGCGGGTGGCGGAGACCAAGCTGGACATCGAGGTCGTCCAGGCCGACTTCCGGTTCCTGGAGCTGGCTCGTCGCTTTCCCCTGGTGGCGCTGCCGTTCAACGCCATTCACCACGTCTTCACGGCCGAGGAGATCCTGGCCCTGTTCGACACCGTGAAGGCGCACCTGGCCCCAGGCGGCCGCTTCGCGCTGGACCTCATCGTGCCGGACGCGCGCTACTACGACCGTGACCCCGAGGGGGTCCACGAGCTGCGTCACTTCCCTGACCCCATGGGCGGTCGCATGACGAGCTGGGAGAACGGCTGGTACGACCGCCTCACACAGGTCAACCACGTGCGCTACCACTACAAGCGCGCCAACGGTCGGCACCAGGTGCTCGAGATCCCGCTGCGCATGTACTACCCCCAGGAGATGCTGGGGCTGGTCCGGCTGGCGGGCTGGCGGATGCTTCGGTGTGACCAGGACTTCAGTGGAACGCCGCTGGGCCGCGAGGGCCACAAGATGGTGCTGGTCCTGGCGGAGTAGGTCGCCGTCGATCCACCCCAGAGCTGAGAAGCCTGACCACGAGGGTCAGGCTTCAAAGAGAAAAGGCCGGGCCTCCTCGATGCCGAATGTGGGGGGGGGGGACGCACTCGGCATGACGTGGAGGAGGTCCCGGCCAAAGCCTTTACCCTTCAAAGGTATCGGTTGTTTCCGGGAGGGTCAAGAGGGAAACGGCTCCCCTCTCTCAGCGCTCTCTCAGCTCACTCGCAGACGACGGTCTCGTTCCGCTCGTACAGCTCCTCTTCGAGGACGCCGTAGGACCACTTGTCCTCGCGGATGTTCGTCGTGTCGAAGCTGCCCTTGACCAGCATCTTCGAGTCGGCCTCGACGCCCACCATGTAGATCTGGAAGTCGCCAGAGACGTGACCGTCGGGCTCGAACTTGGCGCCGTCGTCGATGCGCACCCAGCTGCTGTGGATCTCGGCCCAGTTGTCCAGGCCGGCCTCGGAGTTGTCGACGTGACGCCAGGAGTTGTCCTCGACCTTGAACTCGGGGACCCCGAGGTCGGTATCCAGGAACAGGTAGGTCGCGGGCTCGGCGTCCCACAGCAGGGTGTTGTCGACGACATTCTGGACCTCGGCCTCGTAGGCCGCCTCGTCCGGGCTGTCGTAGGCCGCGCCCAGGAAGACGAAGTCGTTGGCTGAGAGCGCGAACTCCTCCTCGGCGAACTTGGCGCGGGCGTAGCCGCTGCGCCACTCGTCGGGCAGGTACCAGTAGTCCTCGCTGTTGCTGGGGTTCAGCTGGTAGGCGCCGGCGTTGAGGTAGTAGATCGTGCCGTCTTCGTCGGCCGACTGCATCTCGAGCACGGGGGCGTCGTCGATCTCCACCAGGATGGGCTCGCCGGCGTCACCGGTGGCCTCGACGTTGTCGAAGGCGGAGCTGCAGTCCGGGTCGTCTGCGTCGGTCGCGCCGTCGCCGTCGTTGTCGCTGCCGTCCGAGCACTCGGCGGGGGACAGGCTGTTGCCCTCCTGGCCGTCGTTCAGGATGATGCAGTCCGGGTCGGCCATGTCGACCCAGCCGTCGCCGTCGTTGTCCTCGGCGTCGGCGCACTCGTCGCTGGCGGTCTCGGTCGTGTCGAAGGCGCCGGCGCAGCCGTCGTCCGCGCTGTCGATGTCGCCGTCGCCGTCGTCGTCGAGGCCGTCGTTGCAGGCCGTGACCAGGAAGCCGATCTCGTAGCCGTAGGTGCCACAGTCGGGATCCGAGGCGTCGATCCAGCCGTCGCCGTCGTTGTCCAGCTCGTCGCCGCAGACGTCGTCGTCGGTCTCGTCCGTGTCGAAGGGCGAGTGGCAGTCCGCGTCCGCGCCGTCGATGTCGTAGAGGTCGTTGTCCACGCCGTCGGTGCAGTCGGTGGCGTCGAAGTCGTCGGCCTCGAAGTCGCCGGTCAGGCAGCCACCGTCGGCAGCGTCGATCCAGCCGTCGCCGTCGTTGTCCGTGCCGTCGGCGCAGTCCGTGCCGCTGTCGAGGTCGTCCTCGGTCCAGCGGTCGGCCGCGATGCAGCCCGGGTCGTCCGCGTCGATCGCGCCGTCACCGTCGTTGTCCACGAAGTCGTTGCAGACGAAGCCGGAGGGGCCGGTCTCCACGTCGCCGAACCAGCAGTCGGGATCGGCGTCGTTGGTCCATCCGTCGGCGTCGTCGTCAGAGTCGGTGTCGTCGCAGGAGTTCTTCTTGGCGCCGCCGGACTCGGAGTTGACGAAGGCGCTGTCGCACTTGTCGTCGTTGGCGTCGATGCCGTCGCTGTCGTCCCCGGCGTCCTCGTCGTTGTCCAGCCCGTCGTTGCACTCGGTCAGGCCGTCCCAGGCGCCGTCCTCGTCATCGCCGAACCAGCAGTCGGGGTCGTCCAGGTCGAACCAGCCGTCGCCGTCCTCGTCCTCGCCGTTGTCGCAGTTGCCGTCCGCCTCGATGTCGAGCTCGGAGGGGCGCAGGGCGTCCTCGTGCAGGCCGCTGGTGTTGCAGCCTGGGTCGTCCGCGTCGATCAGCGAGTCGCCGTCGTTGTCGACGCCGTCGTTGCAGGCCGCGCTCGGGGTCCAGCCGGACTCGACGCCGTAGCGGTCGCAGTCTGGGTCGAGGGTGTCGACCCAGCCGTCGCCGTCGTTGTCGTACTTGTCCGTGCAGGTGTCGGAGGTCTGGGGCCCGCCCTCGTCCTGGTCGTAGGCCGTCGCGCAGCCGCCGTCGTCGTTGTCGGCGTCGCCGTCGCCGTCGTTGTCGATGCCGTCGTTGCAGAGGTAGACGCCGTCGATGTGGCCGTCCTCGAAGCCGGTGTCCAGGCAGTCGGGGTCGCGCTCGTCGGCCCAGCTGTCGCCGTCGTTGTCCTGGCCGTCGCTGCAGCTCAGCTCCTCGGCGGAGACCCAGGGGTGCACGCAGGCGGCGTCGTCGGCGTCGATGGCGCCGTCACCGTCGTTGTCGATGCCGTCGTTGCAGGGCAGGTAGTCCTTGAAGCCGACCTCCCAGGCGCCCTCGAAGCAGTCGGGGTCCAGGGAGTCGAGCCAGCCGTCGCCGTCGTCGTCCACAGGGTCGCTGTCGGGGCTGTAGCAGGTCCAGCCGGACTGGATGCAGACCTCGGGCTCGAACACGGGGTCGATCACGAAGGCGACGCGGAAGTCGCCGCCCTTGCCCGGGAGCTGGTGGTGGAAGGTGAGCTGGAAGTCACCCTCGGAGGTGATGAGCGCCTCGGACCGCCAGGGGTCGAGCTTGCCCTGCTTGAGCCAGAATGCGTCGTTGTAGAGCCACAGGAAGGGGGAGGTCTTCCAGGAGTTGTCGCCCGTCGCGTAGACGAGGTCGGTCTGCTCCTCGTCCGGGTCGTTCGGGTTCACGACCAGGTTGTCCGGATCGTTGGTGTTGCAGACGCTTCCTTCTGCGGCCTCGGACGCCTCGTCACCGACTTCCCAGCGGCAGTCGATCAGGGTTGCGTCTTCGAGCGGCAGCTTGTCGAGGGCGATCGTCTGGGACGAACCGTCGGCCAGCCACGTGTGGAAGCTGCCTGTGACCTCGGCATCGTGCGGCGTGCAGGCCGCGAGGAGGAGAACCCAGTTCATGCAAACCTCGAGCTGCCCTGCGGTGGACGCAGAGCGGGAACACCGGCTTATAGCGGGCCCTGGAAGTGTGGGTCAACCCGACCGACGTAAACGCCTTGTTCGGGCTGCCCCCTGAGGCTCAGCGGTGGAAGCTTGCCTCGATGCCCGCGGGGTGCTCGGGGTACTTCCAGGTGAAGTCCAGCTCCTGCGCCAGGCGCTCGGTCCGGAGGCGCACGCTGTTGGTGAAGAGCTTCAGGGTGTCGGGCGTCAAGCGTGGCTTCTGGCCGATCCGGCTGGCGAGGCGCTCGTTGTTCCGCGCGATGAAGCTCTGCACGTAGCTGGGCACGTAGGTCGACCAGAAGCGCACCGGCTGACCGCCGACCACCCGCTGGACCTCGGCGTAGAACTCCCGCAGCGTCGGCTGGCTGCGGTCGGCCAGGTGGTAGATGCCTCGGACTTCACCCGCGTCCGCGACCCGGATCAGCCCGGCGATACAGTCGTCGGTGTGGATCGTCGGCACGTGGTTGCGGCCCTCCCCGGGGAGCCAGGCCTTGCCCTCGAGCATCCGCCCGACCATCGCGAAGGGCAGGTCCGGCCCGTAGACGGCGGCCATGCGGGCGATGACCCAGGGCTGGCCGCTGTCCAGGACCAGGCGCTCGGCGGCGACCTTGCTTAGGCCGTAGCGGGTGTTCGGGCTGGGCTCGAAGTCCTCCTCGACCCACAGGTTGCTGCGGTCGCCGTAGACCGCCGCGCTGCTGGCCAGCACGAGCTTCTGGGCGCGTCCGTCCAGGGCCTGGACGAGGTTGCGCGTGCCCTCCTCGTTCAGGACCGCCGGCGTGTGCCGGCCCTTTCCCCGCACCCCGCCGCCGAGGTGGAAGACCTGCTCGGCTCCGGCCGCCGCCGACCTCAGCGAGGCGCCATCGAGCAGATCGCCGCGGACGGGGCTCGCCCCGAGCTGGCCGCCGGCGCTGGAGCGGGACAGCGCCGTGACCTGGTCGCCGCGCTGGATCAGGGCCTGGACGAGGTTCCGGCCGAGCCGGCCTGTGCCGCCGGTGACGAAGACATTCATGCCGCGTCGTTACTCGACGGGCAGGCGCACGTCCAGCACCGTGGCCTTGATCGGGTAGCCGTCCAGGCCGTGGTACGCGGCGTTCTCGGGGGAGATCCGGTAGTG
>CALGIB010000180.1 GCA_937915955.1 uncultured Pseudomonadota bacterium | reverse complement strand
CTGGACGAGGCCACCATCGCGACCCGTGGCGAGGAGCTGCTGAGCTTCCACGGCCTGCAGGACTTCGCCGACGAGCTGGTCGAGGGCTTCAGCCACGGCATGAAGCAGCGGCTGAGCCTGTCCACCGCGCTGCTCCACAGCCCGCGCCTGCTGATCGTCGACGAGCCCATGGTCGGCCTCGACCCAAGGGGTTCCAAGCAGATCAAGGCCGTCTTCCGTGAGCAGGCCGACCGCGGAAACACGGTGTTCCTGAGCACACACAGCCTGGACGTGGCTCAGGAGGTCTGCGACCGACTCGCCATCATCCACAAGGGGCGCATCGTGGCTCAGGGCAGCTATGAGGAGATCCGCACCCGGGCGAGCGACGCTCGGGATCTGGAGGAGGTCTTCCTTGCCATCCTCGAGGAGGAGGAGGAGGCCGTCGTCACCCGGGAGGACCCATGATCCTGCTCGCGCTGAGCCTGGCCTGCACACCCAAGGCCGTGAAGGTCGCCCAGCGGCTCGAGGGCAACTACCAGCTGGGGGACCCCGGCTCGTCGTGGCGCGTCGTGAAGTCCGGCGGCGCGGACTTCGCCTACCGGGACACGGGAAACGCCGCGGTCATCTACGCGGACAGCAACTGCGGCGCTCGCTTCGAGGACTCCAAGCTCGAGGACCTGGCCACCCACCTGTCCTTCGGCGTTCGCATGGGTGAGCCCAAGGACGAGCGCCGCTTCGAGCTGGACGGGCGCTCGGCCTACAGCATGCGGGCCGTCGGCGAGCTCGATGGGGTGCCGATCGAGCTGGCCACCACCGTGCTGAAGAAGGACCTCTGCGTCTACGACATCGTGCTCATCGCTCCCCGGGGCGAGCGCTTCGAGGCCGCACACGCGGGCTACCAGTCGGCTGTGTCCGGCTTCCGGACACAGCGTTGAACCAGGTCCTCCTCCTCCTCGGGCACATCGGCGCGGTGGCTCGACTGACGGGCCGCACCTTCAGCGAGATGCTGAAGCCGCCCTACGAGTTCCCGCTGTTGGTGGACCAGATGGACCAGGCGGGCCTTGGCTCCTGGTCCATCGCCGTGCTGACCGCCCTGTTCACCGGCGCCGTCATGGCCATCCAGTTCGCCGTCGGCCTGGAGCCCTACGGAGCCAGCCTCTACACCGGAAAGCTGGTCAGCCTGGGCATCGTCAAGGAGCTGGGGCCAACGCTCACGGCGGTCCTGGTGGGCGGTCGCGTGGGCGCCGGCTTCACCGCCGAGATCGGCTCCATGAACGTGACCGAGCAGGTCGACGCCATCAGCGCTCTGGGCGCGGACCCCGTCCGCAAGCTGGTGGTCCCCCGCGTCCTGGCCTGCCTGGTCATGCTGCCGCTGCTGACCCTGCTGGCCGACTTCGTGGGCCTGTTCGGCGGCATGCTCGTGACCATGGACGAGGTCGGCATCACCTGGCGCTTCTACGTCGACCAGGTCATCGACACCATCGACGTGGGCGACCTGATGCACGGGCTCAGCAAGAGCCTGTTCTTTGGCTACTTCATCAGCATCATCGGCTGCTACGTCGGCCTGAACACCCGCGGCGGCACCGAGGGCGTGGGCCAGGCCACCACGCGCACCGTCGTGGCCATCAGCATCACCGTGCTGGTCAGCAACTTCATGCTCACCAAGCTGTTCTTCACGCTGGCGGGGGGCTGATGGCCACGCCCGTGCAGCCGACCTTCGAGGAGCCGCGGGGGGCCGCCTCTGGCGCTCCGCCCATCATCACCTTCCGAGGCGTGAACAAGGCCTTCGGGAAGAACCACATCTACGAGAACCTGGACCTGGACGTCTACCGGGGCGAGGTCCTGACCATCCTGGGCGGCTCGGGCATGGGCAAGAGCGTCACGCTCAAGATGCTCATCCGCCTGCTCGAGGTGGACTCGGGCAGCGTGACGGCCTTCGGCGAGGAGGTCACCACGATGAGCGGCAAGCAGCTGCTGGGGCTGCGTCGCCGCATCGCGATGCTGTTCCAGGGGGCCGCGCTGTTCGATTCGCTGAACGTGGCGCAGAACATCCGCTACCCCCTCATCGAGCACAACTGGGGCACGCGAGGGGAGCAGGACAAGCGGGTCACCGAGGTGCTCGAGATGGTGGGCATGCCCGGCATCGAGAAGCTGCGCCCCAGCGAGCTGTCCGGCGGCATGAAGAAGCGCGTCGGGCTGGCCCGCAGCATCGCCGTCCAGCCCGAGGTCATCCTCTACGACGAGCCCACCACGGGGCTGGACCCCCTCAACGTGCGCCGCATCAACGGCCTCATCCTGCGCCTGCAGGAGCAGCTCGGCGTGACCAGCGTCGTGGTCACCCACGACATGGACAGCTGCATGACGGTCAGCGACCGCATCGCCTTCCTCTACGAACGCAGGATGAGCTTCGTCGGCACCCTCGCGGAGGCCAAGGCGGCGGAGTTCCCTCCGCTCGAGGAGTTCCTCCAGGGCGGACGCGGGACGCTGGACGACGACGCGGCGGCGCTGCTCGCGGAAGAGGGCGTGAACGCCTGATCAGACCCGGCGGTGGGCTTGGATCGGCATGCTGGCGCGCACCGCTCGAACCCTGTCGAGGTCGATCTCGGCCACACAGAGCCCCTCGCCGTCGCTGCACTCGGCGACCACCGTGCCCCAGGGATCGATGATCACGGAGTGGCCGTAGCTGCACCGCAGCCCCTCGTCGTCGTGGCTGCCCCACTGCGCAGGCGCCAAGACGTAGCACTGGGTCTCGATGGCGCGGGCCCGGAGCAGGGTGTGCCAGTGGTCCTTGCCGGTCATCAGGGTGAAGGCGCTGGGGACGGCCAGCAGCTCGGCCCCTCGGTCCACCAACGCCCGGTACAGCTCGGGGAAGCGCAGGTCGTAGCAGATGCTCAGCCCCATCTGGCCCAGCTCGGTGTCTGCGACCACCAGGTCACGCCCGGGGGCGCAGGTCCTGGACTCGGAGAACCGCACGCCGCCAGGGATGTCCACGTCGAAGAGGTGGAGCTTGCGGTAGCTGGCCAGGAGCTGGCCCCGGGGGCCGAACAACAGCGTGGTGTTGTGGCAACGCCGCGCCTCGCCCTCGGCGCGCTCGGCGACGCTGCCGACCAACAGGTGCACGCCGAGCGAAGCCGCCAGGTCCCCCAGCCGACGATGGGTGGGCCCGTCGACGGCCTCGGCCAGCACGATCTTGCGGTCGTGGGGGCCCAGATACGTGGTCGCCTCGGGGGTGGCGATCAGCTGGCAGCCCATGGCCGCGGCGCGGCGGACCAGGGACTCGGTGACGCGCAGGTTGCGCTCGACATCGGAGCTGCCTTGCAGCTGAACACAGGCGGCCAGGAACATCGCGCTTCGCCCTCCGGACGCTGGGGTTATCCTGCCGAGGTGGACCTCCAAGCTGTACAACGACGCTTCGACGCGGCGGGGCTCGTGCTGACGCCTCAGCGGCAGGCCATCGTCGAGCACCTCAGCGACGCGCTCCACCACCCCACCGCGGCCCAGATCTACGTCGCGGTCCAGGGCGGGCGCGTGCGCTCGCTCGCGACGGTCTACAACACCCTGGCCCTGCTGCAGGACCTGCACCTGCTTCGCGAGCTGCCCCAGGCCGGCGGCGAGTCGCGCTACGACCCCAACACCGCCCCGCACCACCACCTGCTCTGCGCCTGCGGAGCCCTGGAGGACGTGCCCTCGGAGTCGGTCACGGTGCACGTGCACGCCCCCGGGCTGGACCCTCGAGCCGCGACGGTGACCTTCCTGGGGAGCTGCCCCGACTGCCGCTGAGCGAGGCTACTCCTGGCTCTCCGAGCTGTCGGACGAGGCGCCGTCGTCGACCTCGATGCCGTGCTCGAGCAGGGACTCGAAGCGCAGCAGCGCGACCGCCCCGAGCAACACGCCGAACCAGAGGGTCGCGACCCGGATCAGCAGCGAGGCGGCCACCGCGCTGGCCTGCGTCGTGCCCATGATCTCGACCGCGCCGCCGACCAGGGCGCCGTCGGCCACGCCCAGGCCCCCAGGCATGAAGCCGCCGGCGACCGTCGCGAAGGCGTACAGAAAGGTGCTGGAGTCCAGGCTGGCCTCGGTGACGCCCAGGCCCTCGAACACCAGCAGGTAGCCCAGGCACTCGGCCCCCCAGGCCACGAGCGACACCGCGGTGGTCAGCAGGAAGGGCACCGGGGCCAGGCAGATGCGCATGGCCAGGTACATCTCGCGCAGCTTGGGCACGAAGCGACCGATCAGCGGCAGGCGCTGCAGCACGCCCAGCACCCCCAGTGACACCGGCTTCACGGCGAGCACGAGGAGAGCGGCGGCGGTGCAGCCCCCCAGCAGCCAGAGCACCCAGGTCTGATCGGCGGCGTAGGTGCTCACTGAGATGGCCGCGAGCATCAGCATCGCGACGCCGTCCGTCAGCCGCTCGGCGACCAGGGCCGGCAGGGTCGTCGCCATCGGCACCCCCGTCCGGCGGGACACCAGGAAGGGCTTGAGCAGCTCCCCCGCCTTGCCCGGGCTGATGACCATGGCCATCCCGGCCAGGTAGATCGTCAAGTTGTCCTTGAGCGGGACGCTGACCCCGAGCCGGCGCAGCAGGTACTCCCACTTGCCGAAGCGCAGCCCATAGTTCACCAGCGTGAGCAGGAGCACCAGGACGTAGTAGCCCCAGTGGAAGCCCAGCAGCTCCTCGGCGACCTCGGTGAAGCCCGCCCAGACGGTGCCTCCGATGTAGAGCAGCCCCCCGGCGACGATGGCCCACACGACCCAGCGGCGAAAACGACGGAGGAGACTCTGCTTCTGGTCGGAGGGTGGGATGAGGTTAGTCCAGCGGGTCTGGGAGGGTGCCGGTGCCCCTATTCACTGTCATGCGTCGCGGCGACCCGCCCGTCACGATCGAAGCGGCCAACTGGATCGTGGCCATGGGCAACGGGATCCAGGCCCTGGGCGGAGAGACGGCGATCGACCGGCTGGCCTGCGAGATGCTGCCCAACGGCACCGTCATCGCCCGCGACGTGCGCTCGGGCATCGGCTACGTCGTCCAGCCTCGGAGCCAGCCCCCAGAGGAGCCCTCGACGGCCGAGGAGCGCTCGCTCGAGCAGACGATGGACGAGGTCCTCGAGCGCACGATGAGCGAACAGGACCCCGTGGTCAGCCCCGCGCCCGAAGCGCTGGCGGCCGTCCTCGATCGGATTCGGGACGCCACAGGCATCGCGAGCGCCTGGGACACGACCCTGGACGCCGCCCTGGACGCCGTCCCTTGCGAGGCCGGGGCAGCGGTCGAGGCCACGCGCAGCGACGGACTGCTCTTCGTGTCCGTGCGGGGCTCGATGGCGACCAAGCTGCACGCCATGCGGCTGCCCTATGGCAAGGGCTACGTCGGCTTCTGCGTCGACAAGGGGGCCGCGCTCGCCGCGCACGACGTAGACCAGGACCCTCGCCACTACGCGGGGGTCGATCAGGCCACAGGCTTCACCACCCGCGCCGTGCTCTGCGTGCCGGTGGTCCGGGACGACCGCTGCTACGGCTGCCTGGAGCTGCTCAACCCCGAGCGTCGCTTCCGACGCGGAGACCTGATCCGCGTCGAGCAACTGGCCGAGGCCCTGGCGGGCCGACTCTACCGAGCCGGCCGCCGCGGACGCCCCCTGTCCGGCTGAGCGTCCAGCCCTACTGGATGCTGATGCTGGTGACGAGCGCGCCGCGCTCGGCCCGCAGGTCATCCTGGAGCTGCGTGTAGACGTCGGGGTTCTCGGGGTTGACCGTGTCCAGCGTCACCGCCTCGGTGTCCTGGGCTCGCGCGGGGTGCTTCACCAGCCAGAACTCGACCTCGGTGCCGTCGTCGTAGATGAACTTCCACTTGTGGCGGGTGTTCACCTTCCAATTCTTGCCGTCGACCGTGACCGCAGAGGTGGGCGTGCGCAGCTCGCAGGTGTACATCCAGGGCGTGTAC
>CALGIB010000179.1 GCA_937915955.1 uncultured Pseudomonadota bacterium | reverse complement strand
CCGTCCCGGAAGAGGCGGCGGCCCACGCTGATCTCCTCGAAGCGCGCGAAGTCACCCGGGAACGGCGTGTCCTCGGTCCGCGCGAAGGTGATGACCACCTCGGCCAGACCGACCTTCTTGCGCACGGCCGAGCCGTTGAAGATGACGTCCTGCATGTGCGAGCCGCGCAAGGACTTCGCGCTCTGCTCACCGATGACCCAGCGGACGGCGTCTACGACGTTCGACTTGCCGCAGCCGTTGGGGCCGACGACGCCCGCGATGCCGCTGCCGAAGTGGAAGGTCTGGCGGTCGACGAAGGACTTGAAGCCTTGGAGCTCCAGCTTCTTGATGCGCATGGCGGGGGACGCCGAGGAGGGAGTTCGTGCGGAGAGGCCATGTCGGCCGGGGACGCCGAGAGTACCGGCCTGGTGGGCACCCTGCAAGCCACCGATCCCCAAGGATCCTGAGCACTTGACACGTCAAGGTCCGTGCACCGGGTCGCCGGCCGTGTCACGCTCTCCTGGGCGTAGCTGCCCGCCCCTCGGAGGTGAGCATGATCCTGGCCCTAGCGCTGGCCTGCACCCAGCCGGAGCCCCTCGACAGCGTCCAGCCCTATGAGCCGTGGAAGCCCGAGGGAGGCCAGGTCGTGAGCCTGAGCGCCCGGGACGGCGTCACCATCGAGGCGGATCTGTACGCGGCCTCGAGCGCTGACCGGCCCGCCCTGGTCCTGGTCCACATGGACCCCAGCTCCGGCGCACACCGAGGCAACTGGCCGGGAGAGTTCCTTCAGCTGCTGGTGGACAGCGACTGGAACTTGATCGTCCCCGACCGCCGCGGAGCCGGCGGCTCCGAAGGGGTGGCCACCGACGCCTTCGAGACGGTCGCGGGCGCCTGGGACATCGAAGCCTGCGTGCTCGAGCTGCCTGAGGCGACCTCGCTGGGCCTGGTGGCCGCCAGCAACGGCACCACCAGCATGATCGACTACGCCGCGATGGCCTCCGACGAGGGCTGGACCGCGCCCGAGACCCTCACCTTCGTGAGCGTCGTGGGATCGACCACGAACAACCACGCCATCGGGGACGTGCCGGCGACCACGGCCCACTTCGCCTTCCCCACCGGCGAGGCGGACAACAACGAGCCCTGGCAGGCCGCGAACCCGGGCTCGTGGACCTTCCAGGAGTACGACCCGGGCGCGCACGGCACCCGGATGTTCGAGAACACCCCCGAGCTGGCGCCGGACCTGCACGCCTGGCTGGACAGCCAGCTGGACTAATCCTGGCGGTAGTAGCCGGCGGTCTCGAGGTAGTGCTTCCACGAGTAGAGGATCTGCTTGCGGTCCTTGTCGCCGAGGGGCCGAACCACCCTGGCAGGCGAGCCCATGATGAGGGAGCCCGGCGGGAAGGTCTTTCCGACGGTGACCAGGCTGCCCGCGCCGACGATGCAGTCGTCGGGGATGACGGCGTTGTCCAGCAGGATCGAGCCCATGCCGATCAGGCAGTCGTTCCCCACCCGGCAGCCGTGCAGGAGGGCCCGGTGCCCCACCGTGACGCGCTCGCCCACGACAGTGATGCTCAGGTCACTGGTCATGTGGATGACGCTGTTGTCCTGGATGTTCGAGCAGGCGCCGACGCGGATGGCGCCCATGTCCCCGCGAAGCACGACGCCCGGCCAGACCGAGACCTGAGAGGCCAGCTCAACCTCGCCGATGAGGACGGCGCTGTCGTGGACCCAGGCCTCGGGGTGGATCTGCGGGGCGAACTCACGAAAGGACTCGATCGACACGGAGACTCCTGGCGCGCCGGAAATAACGCGCGGCACCCCGCGTAGTCGCGATCGGAGCCCGACACACACACAGGAGACACAGGCCGTGGAGAACCCCCTCGTAATGACCAAGAAGGACGTAGGCTGGGCCTACCTGTTCTGGGTGGCCGGGCTCTTCGGCGTGGCCGGTCTGCACCGCATCTATGTCGGACGAATCGGCAGCGGTCTGGTCTGGCTGTTCACCGGAGGTCTGTGCGGCATCGGGACGCTGATCGACGCGTTCTTCATGCCTCAGCTCGTCTCGGACGCGAACTCAGGCAAGAACGGCTTCTGAGCGGTCGGACTCAGCCGATGAGCGCGCCGGCGATGGCGCCCGTCATGAAGGCGGCCAGCGAGCCGGCGATCATGGCGCGCATCGCCAGGCTGGCGAGCTCACCCATGCGCTCGGGCGCGATGCCGCCGATACCGCCCAGCTGGATGCCGATGCTGGCGAAGTTCGCGAAGCCGCAGAGCGCGTAGCTGGCGATGATGGCCGAGCGCTCGCTGAGCACGGCCGTCTCGCCGTTGACCAGCTGGCCCAGGTGGATGTAGGCCAGGAACTCGGTCAGCACGATCTTCTCGCCGAGCAGCATGCCCACGGTGCCCGCCTCGGACCAAGGCACGCCCATCACCAGCGCGATGGGCGTGAAGAGCCAGCCGAGCATGCGAGACATGGACAGCGGCGTCGCGTCCCCGACGAACATGGCCTGGGGCGCCCAGTCGGCGGCCCAGCCGTACCAGACGGCGCCGTCCGTGGCGAAGGCGATGGGCACCAGCGAGAGCAGGAAGTCCACGAGCGCCACGAGGCCCACGAAGGCGACCAACATGGCGGCCACGTTCAGGGCCAGCTTCATCCCGTCGG
>CALGIB010000178.1 GCA_937915955.1 uncultured Pseudomonadota bacterium | reverse complement strand
GCCCGCCGCGCGGCCGAGTTCACCCCGATGATCAAGCTCCGCGCGGACTTCCAGCCGGAGATGGACGGGAGCGTCGACGCCGTGCGCTGAAGCCGGCTCGCCGGCCGAGTAGAGTGCCGGGATGCTGCTCCTGCTCCCGGCCGCCCTCGCTGGCGGAGGCCCCGCGAACGTCCTGGTCCTGCACCACGCCAGCGATCCGGACTCTATACAGACCGCCGAGCTCTACGCCCAGGCCCGGCAGCTGCCTCCGGGACATCTGTGTGCGGTCGCCTCGGGCCTCGAACCCTCGGTCACGACTATGGACTTCGATACCTTCGAGGCCGAGATCCGTGGCCCCATGGAGGCCTGCCTCGCCGACCTGCCCCAGCCGGACGAGATCGACATCCTGGTGCTGGTCCGCGGCCTGCCCTACCGGGTCGAGCTGCCCAGCTTCTACGCCTCGCTCGAGGCCACGCTGCAGGTCGGTCACGCGACCAGCGGGGGATCCGAGGTCGCCGGCAGCGCCCAGGCGCTCTCGGGCAGCACCGCCTACGCCAGCGTGTACAACCCCGAGATGCTCAAGACGGGGGACAAGTACCTCGACGAGTACACCGTCGGCCGGAGCTACGCCTCGATCTACACGGCCAGCACCTACCTGGTGCGCGAAGACGAGTGGCCGCGGGGCTTCACGCGGGCCGGGGCCGGCACGGCCCGAGGCGTGGACTTCAGCGGAGAGCTCTTCCTCGTCTCGCGCCTGGACGGCTTCGATCACGCGGACGCGCGGGCCCTGATCGAGCGCGGACTGGCCGCTGACGGCGGCTTCCCGGAGGCCGAGGTCCTCTGCATGTACGGCGCCGACGAGGCCCGCGGGGCTCGGGACGACGAGTGCGCCTACGCCGTCGATCACCTGGCGCTGGCCGGCCTGAACGGGGTCTTCCTGGACAGCTTCGACGGCGCGCTGTCCGGCCACGAGGTGGCGGCCTACTTCACCGGCGCGGCCGCGATGACCGCCGCCATCGACGGCCAGACCTACGTGCCGGGGGCCATCGTCGACAACCTGACCAGCTACGGCGCCCGGTCCAACAACTTCTTCTGCGACGAGACCGGACAGGTCTGCCCCGAGAGCGAGAGCCAGACCAGCGTCGCGCGCTTCGTCCGGGCTGGCGCCACCGGCGTGCACGGCGCCACCGAGGAGCCCCTGAACAACGTCTTCCCCCACGCCTCGACCTTGCTGCTCTACACCGCCGGCTACAGCCTCGGCGAGAGCTTCCTGTTCAGCCAGCCCTACCTGTACTGGCAGAACATCCTGCTCGGAGACCCCCTGGCCACGCCCTATGCCCAGCGACCCACGGTGGCGCTGGTCTCCTCGGCCGAGGGTGGACCGACCGTCTTCGAGGGCCAGCACCCCGACGGGGTCGCGTCCATCAAGGCCTACCTCGAGGGGGTGCTCGTCGGCGAGGCGCAAGGCGAGCGCCTCGAGATCGTGCTGGATGAGGTCGAGGGCGGGGTGGTGGAGGTGTTGGTCGTGGCCATCGCATCCAACACGAACATCTCCCGGCCCGGCTGGCCCGAGGAGGCGCCGTTGGTCCGGCCGGACGTGCAGGGTTGGGGCACGCTGGCGGTCACCGTGGGGCCGCCGGAGTCCTCGGACTCGGCCGACTCGGGGGACACCGGAGGACCCGCGGAGCCCGATCCGGAAGACTGTGCCGGATGCTCCTCTGGCCCGGGCGGCGCCTGGCTCCTCGGGCTCTTCGGCCTGCTGCTGGTCCGGCGGCGCCGATGAAGCTCTGGGCCATCAGCGATGTGCACATCGGCTACGAGAAGAACAAGCAGGCGCTGTACGAGATCCTGCCTCGGCCCGGGGACTGGTGTGCGGTGGTCGGCGACGTCGGGGAGACCCCCGAGCAGCTGGAGTTCGTGTTGGATGTCCTGGGCCAGCGCTTCGCGAAGCTCATCTGGGTGCCCGGCAACCACGAGCTCTGGACCCACCCCAAGGATGTCTGCCGCCTCAAGGGTCGCGCGCGCTACACCCGCCTGGTCCAGATCTGCCGAGAGCGGGGCGTGCTCACCCCCGAGGATGACTACGTCGCCTGGCCCGAGGACCCCAGCCTGCGCATCTGCCCGCTCTTCGTGGGCTTTGACTACAGCATGGCTCCGGAGGGGATGGACATCACCCAGGCCAAGGCCTGGGCCCTGGAGGAGGGCATCCTGAGCACCGACGAGCGCCTGCTGCTGCCGGATCCCTACGACTCGATCCAGGGCTGGTGCGCCGTCCGGGTCGAGCACACCGAGCAGCGGCTGGCCGCGCTCCCGGAGGACCACCGTACGGTCCTGATCGCCCACTGGCCCCTGCGCATGGACCTGGTGCGTCTGCCCCAGCGGGTCGCCCGCTTCATCCCCTGGTGCGGCACCCGGCGGACCGAGGACTGGCACCTCCGCTTCAACGCGGCGCTGGGCATCTACGGCCACCTGCACATGCGCGCGACCGACTGGCGGGACGGGGTGCGCTTCGAGGAGGTGGCCCTGGGCTACCCCCGGCACTGGAGCGCGACCAAGGGCATCGACGCCTACGTGCGTCAGGTCTGGCCACCCACCAGCACGCCCTCGCCCGAGACGGTCTGGCACAGGTAGAGCAGCGGCCGCAGGCAGGCCTCGAGGTGGGCCTGTTCATGTTGGGGGCCCAGGGCCAGCAGGCGCCCGCCGGGGCGGCTGTTGGCCTCGATCAGGTGGGGCCGTCCGCTCGGGTCCACCACCAGGTCCAGGCCCACCTCCACGACCAGGGGATCCCGGATCCAGTTCGTCACCGCCTCGCAGATCGAGCGCTGCTGGCGCAGGGTCGCGCGGTCGCAGACGTCAGCGGCCGGCCGCGCCCTGGCCCCGCGGTCCACGTTGGCCACCGGGTCCGTCTGGGAGCTTCGCGCCACGACGCCGGCCTGGACCCAGCCCTGCTCCTCGCGCTGCATGAGCACCCGCAGGCTGAGCGCCGCCAGGCCCTCGGGAGGGCTCACCGCGCGCTGCAGGATCGCGGGCTCGAGCTGGCCGGGGACCGCCCCCTCCACCTCGGTGGGCAGAGCGTCTCCGGGCCGGACGAAGCGCACCCCTCGGCCCAGGCCCCCGCACCGGGGCTTCAGGAAGGCCCCCCCCCAGTCCCGTACCGCGGCCTTGAAGTCACCAGGATCGTTGAGGACATCTGGCATCTTTACCGGACAGCCCCGCTGGAAGGCCAGCTTGTCCCGGCACAGGTCCCGGAAGGTCAGGGGGTTGCCCATGGGTAGGCGCTCCAGGCCCGCGCGGGCGCGATCGTAGTCCAGGGGCCAGGTCCAGCTGGGGAAGCGGTCGTACAGGGCACAAGCCTGCCCCGTCCATGGCGCCCATCCCCCTGGGATTGCACGCAGAGCACCCTGTGAGCCGCCGAAGCAGAGCGTCAGGTTGCGCTCGGCCAGCAGCAGGGCGGCTCGCCCGATCGGGAGCGTCTCGGGCGGCGGAGGCGTGATCGCGAGGGGCCGAGTCAGGACCAGGACAGCCATGGTCCGACAGGTACCCCGGCCGGGCGAGGTAAGCTGCCGCCATGCTCCTCTGGGTCGTCGCGTGTGCGCCGGAGCTCCGGGCTCCGAGGGTGGTCGACGATCCTTCGGGGGACTTCGACCACGACGGCTACTCCGAGCTGCAGGGGGACTGCGCCGACGCCGACGCCCTGGTTCACCCCGGCGCGGTCGAGCTCTGCGACGGGCGGGACCAGGACTGCGACGGCCTGATCGACGAAGACAGCCCCGAGGCCTTCCTCTGGTACGTGGACGGTGACGGTGACGGCTACGGCGGCCAGGAGCTGCTGGCCTGCGAGCGCCCCGAGGGCGCCCTCGAGCTGGGCGGTGACTGCGACGACGCGGACGCGGCGGTGTCCCCGGGCGGCCTCGAGGCCTGCGGCGGTGGTGACGAGGACTGCGACGGCGAGCAGGACGAGGCCGAGGCCCTCGGCTGCCAGCAGCGCTTCCTGGACCTGGACGGTGACGGCTACGGCGGCGCCCAGAGCCTGTGCCTTTGCGAGGAGGTGCACGCCGGGTCCTTCCTGGACTGCGACGACGTGGACCCCTCGGTCCACCCCGGCGCCGACGAGATCTGCGGCAACGGCCTGGACGACGACTGCGACGGGCTCGCCGTGCGCACCTGCACCGGAGCCGGTGTCTCCGCCGCCGAGGCCGACCTGAAGGTCCTGCCCGAGGGGGGCGGCGACTACCTGGGCTCGGAGCTCGGGCTCTGGGACTTCGACGGCGACGGTCTGGCGGACCTGCTGATCGGCGCGATGGGCCACGAGGGGCTGGCGGCCCAGTCGGGCCGGGTCGTGCTGATCGACCCTCGCTCGGCGGGCCCGGACGGGCGGATCGAGCTCGAGGACGAGGCGCCGCTGTGGCACGTCGACGGCGAGGCCAAGAACCAGTGGCTGGGCTCCGGTCTGGTCACCCAGGATCTGAACGACGACGGCGTGGTGGACCTGCTGGTGGGGGGGCACGGCGAGGAGTCCAGGGGGAAGAACACCGGCCGGGTTTATCTGCTGGCGGGTCCTCTGAGCGCCTCGGGCCTGGTCGGTGAGCTGGCCTCGGCCAGCTTCATCGGTCACGACGCGGGCGACAAGGCTGGCGACTTCATGAACGATCTTGGTGATTTGAACGGTGATGGTGTGGCCGATCTCGCGATCGGCGGCGCCCGCGCGAGCTTCGGCCTCGACAAGGAGGGCGCGGTCTACGTCGTGCTGGGCCCGGTCTCGACGGGGGACCACGACCTGGCCGACGCGGACCTTGTCCTGACCGGCGCCAGCGATCTGTCCGCCATGGGCGGCGCGACATCGGCGATGGACGTGGACGGCGACGGGTCCAGGGAGCTGCTGGTCGGCAGCTACCAGTTCAGCCGGGACTTCGAGCAGCAGGGAGCCGCCTACATCGTCGACGGCAGCCTCCGGGGCCAGCACCGGGCCGACCAGGTCGCCCTGGCCACCGTCGAGGGCAGCTCCGAGATGGAGCGCCTGGGCATCGCCTTCACCGGGCTCGGGGACCTCGACGGAGACGGCCAGCAGGACTGGGGCCTCAGCGCATCTCGCGAGGCCAGCGGGGGCGTCGAGGCGGGCCTGGTCCAGGTCTTCCTGGGCCCCACCAGCGTCGGCTTCCCCGAGCCCTCGGCTGAGCTGCGCGGGGACTACGAGCGCAACCACGCCGGCGGCACGCTCCGCGCGGCCGGGGACTGGAGCGGGGACGGCGGCGACGAGCTGCTGACGCACGCCAGCGGCGTGACGGCCCTGCTCAGCTGGCCCTTGCCCGTGCTCGTCCGAGACGCGGACGCGACCTGGCTGGCCGAGGGTGACGAGGACTTCTTCGGCAGCTCCTTCGCGATCGGGGACGTCAGCGGGGACGGCCTCCCCGACCTGGCGGTGGGCGCCCAGGAGCGCAGCGAGGACGTGGGAGCCCTGGGCGGTGCGGTCTATCTGTTCTACGGGAGCCGCCTCTGATGTCCACCCTCTTGGTGCTCTCCCTGCTCTCGCCGGCCGCGGCCGGAGACCCCGGCTGGTACAGCGGCGATCTGGGGGAGGCTACCCGCGTCACCGAGGAGCTCGACCTCGACGTCGAGCTGCGGCCCCTCGGCGGCCTGCTCCCGACCGGCTCACCCCAGGCCCTGGACGCCCTGGTGCTCCGCTGCACGAGCGAGCCCCTGCCTCGCTATGTGCTCGAGGAGCGCCTCGCCGCGGGGGAGTCCGCGCTGGCCTACGTGGACTACCAGCGGGCCGAGG
>CALGIB010000177.1 GCA_937915955.1 uncultured Pseudomonadota bacterium | reverse complement strand
TGCACCCCAGCGACGGCCAGGCGGCGGTCGGTCAGCGCGGCAGGACCCAGATGGCGCCGCCCTCGGCCTCGACGTCAGGCGGCCCCAGCACCTCGGTCAAGTGGGGGACGTGGCTGCCTCGGACCACGAGCGTGGCCTCCAGCCCCGACAGCTCGGCGGGCGGCTCCAGGTGGACAGCGCCCAGCCAACGACCCAGCTCCGAGCGCGTGACCCCCGGGGGGTAGCCGGGCCGGTTGGGTTCGATGACCAGGGCCTGGCCGTGGGCCCGCTGCTCGAACAGCGGCTGCTGGAAGTGCACCCCGGGGCCGGCGGCGGGCACCGGCAGGACCGGGCCCGCGGAGACCTGCTCCCAGATCGGATCGATCCGGTCGTCCGTGAGCGGCAGAGGCAGCGGGGCGGGCGAGACCAGCAGGATCTCCAGCGCGACCGCCAGCGCGAGCGCAGGTCCGAGCCAGGCCCTTCCGGGCAGGCGAGCGGCGCCCCGGGCGGCCAGGACGGCGAGGCCCAGCTGACCGATCAGCAGGAAGCGGCCGTGGTGGTTGAACAAGCCACCCAGCGGGACCTGGTCCAGGAGCCAGGCGAAGGGGTTGGCCACGCCCAAAGGCTCACCGAGGAGACGAAGCTGCTCGCCCGGCGCCAGCACGAGACCGAGGAGCAGGACAGCCCACCACCTCGATCGACGACCGTAGAGGGCGAGACCGAGCGCAACGAAGCCCAGATAGCCGGGATGCAGGCGCAGGAGCGGGCGCCCGGAGAGGTCGACCTTGCCCGGCGCCACGAAGCTGGCCAGGTCCACGCCGTGCCAGGGGTTCACGCGCCAGAGCGGCTCGCTCTGCTCGAGGAGCTGACCCCCCCGGTGCCCAGCGCCCGAGAGGCGCTCGCCCTGGAGCCAGGCCGCGGGCCAGGCCACGCAGAGAGCCACCAGGGCCGCGCCGAGCCAGCGCTTCCAGCTGTCGCGATCCCTCCAGATGCCATGGGCGCCCAGCCCCAAGGCCACGACGCCGCCCATCCAGGCCAGGTAGGGGCCCGTCCAGGCCAGCAGCCCCAGCAGCGCGCCGCCGAGCAGGGCGAGCCCCATCGAGGGCGCCAACAGCAAGGCCAGGGCGCCGGCCAGCAAGCCAAGCGCGAGGTCCTCGGTGAGGCCGCTGGCTGCGCTCCCGATCAGCGCGGTCGAGGTCGCCAGCACTGCGCCGCCCACCCAGGGCAGGCCGCCCTCACGACGCGCCAGCGCAGCGCCGCCGAGGAAGGCCCCCGCGAAGCCGACCAGGACCACCAGGTTCCAGCCAGCCGTGTAGCCCAGCCCTCGACCCAGCAGCGCGCCCAGGCCCGTGACCAAGGGGTCGATCACCGGCCACGGATCCGCGCCGGCGGCGAGCTCTGTGCCGCTCGGCCAGTCCGGCAGGGCCTGACCGTGCCACCACTGGACCCAGGCGTGCCCGTAGACCTCGCCCCCGGCGTAGCCGAGCAAGCCGCGCCCCCACAGCAGCCTCGCGCCGGCCAGCAGGGCAGCGCCCAGAGCTCCAACAGCCAGGGTCCAACGCGGCATTCCGACAGCCTAACGGCGGGGACCAAAAGTTGACGGCGGGCCGGACGCGCTCGGGGGTTAGATCGCGCGGCCTCCCGACGGGGCCGCCCGGAGCCGAGACGCATGCCGAAGTGGTCGATCCAGGACAGCCGCGAGCTCTACGCGGTCCCCCACTGGGGACGCGGGCTCTTCGAGATCAACGCAGACGGCCACCTGACCGTGGACCTCGGGGAAGGCGGCTCGATCGACCTCCACCAGGTGATCTGCGAGCTCGAAGAGCGGGGCGTCGAGAGCCCCATCCTGCTGCGCTTTCCGGACGTGCTCCGAAAGCGCGTGGCGTCCCTCGCCGGCGCCTTCGCGGCCGCGATCAAGAGCCACCGCTACGCCGGAAAGTACCGCGGCGTCTACCCGATCAAGGTCAACCAACAGGCCCAGCTGGTGCGCGATCTGGTGGGCTTCCTCCGGCCCTTCCACATGGGCCTCGAGGCGGGCAGCAAGCCTGAGCTCCTGGTCGTCCTGGCCCTGCTCGACGACCCCGAAGCCCTGATCATCTGCAACGGCTTCAAGGACGAGGAGTTCATCGAGACCGCTCTGCTGGCTCAGCGCCTGGGCCGGCAGCCCATCCTCGTCATCGAGAAGCTCAGCGAGATCGAGGTGGTGCTCCGGGTGGCCGAGCGCACGGGCATCCGCCCCCTGCTCGGTGTGCGCAGCAAGCTGGCGATCCAGGGTCGCGGCCACTGGGCGGCCAGCAGCGGCGACAAGGCGAAGTTCGGACTGGCGAGCTGGGACATCCTGAGCCTGATCGAGCGCCTCCGCGAGACCGGCTACCTGGACTGCCTGAAGCTGCTGCACTTCCACATCGGCTCCCAGATCACCACGATCCGAAGCTTCAAGGACGCCGTCCGCGAGGCCGGACGCACCTACACGGAGCTGGTGAAGCTGGGCGCGCCCATGGGCATCTTCGACGTCGGGGGCGGGCTCGGCGTGGACTACGACGGCAGCCGCACCAACTTCCGCGCCAGCAAGAACTACGACGACCGCGAGTACGCCTCGGACGTGGTCTACGGCATCCAGACCGCCTGCGCGGTCGCCGGCGTGCCCGAGCCCGACATCGTCACGGAGACCGGCCGGGCCCTGGTGGCCCACCACGCGGCGCTGATCTTCAACGTGCTGGGGGTGGCCAAGGTGCCCAGTGAGGGCGAGCCCTTGAAGGTGGGCCCCGATGAGCCGCGGCAGCTGCAGGAGATGCGCGACATCTACGACAACGTGCGCGCGCGCAACGTGCAGGAGGCCTGGCACGACGCGCTGTCCACCCGCGAGGAGGGCCTGGCCGCCTACAACCTCGGGCTGCTGGACCTGTCCCAGCGCGCGCGCCTCGAGAAGCTGTACTGGCAGACCTGTGGCCGCATCCGCGCCTACGTGCGCCGCCTGGCCCAGGTCCCCGAGGAGCTGCTCGACCTCGAACGCCACCTGGCGGACACCTACTTCTGCAACTTCTCGGTGTTCCAGTCGGCCCCGGACAGCTGGGCCATCGACCAGCTCTTCCCCTGCATGCCCATCCAGCGCCTCGACGAAGAGCCCAAGCGCCGCGCGGTGCTGGCCGACGTCACCTGCGACAGCGACGGCAAGATCGACACCTTCATCGACCTGCGGGACGTGAAGACGACGCTGGAGATGCACGAGCCCAACGGCGAGGAGTACTACCTGGGCCTGTTCCTCGTGGGCGCCTACCAGGAGATCCTGGGGGATCTGCACAACCTGTTCGGCGACACCAACGCGGTGCACGTCAGCCTGGACGAGGGCGGCGAGTGGAGCATCGACCACCTCTTCGAAGGCGACACGGTCCGCGACGTGCTGGGCTACGTCGCCTACGACGGCAAGGAGCTGGTCCAGCGCGTTCGCCAGGCCAGCGAGCGAGCCCTGAAGGCCGGCACCATCACCCCGCGCGAGGCCAAGGCGCTGCTCCGAGCCTACCGCAGCGGCCTCGACGGCTACACCTACCTGGAACGCTCCGAAACCTGAGAGGACAGCCCCATGCCAGCACCGACCTGGAACCTCGAGACCCTCTTCGCCGGCGGACCTCGGAGTCCGCGCTTCGACGAGGAGCTGGCCGAGGTCGAGGCCCTCGTCGAGCAGCTGGTGACCCGCGGGGACGCGCTGCCTGAGCTGCCCGAGGCCCTCCAGGACTGGTCGGACTGGCTACTGGGCGACGCGAGGGTCCTGGTTCGAGCCGCCCAGCTGTCCACCTTCGCGCACTGCAACACCTGCGCGGACGCCAACGACGGGCAGGCGGCC
>CALGIB010000176.1 GCA_937915955.1 uncultured Pseudomonadota bacterium | reverse complement strand
CCGGTTCATGCAGGATGTCGTGCCGCTGCCCGCGCCAGGCGTGGTCTGGCAACCGGAAGAGGCCGTACGGCTGGTGGGGCGCGAGCTCGTGGAGCGGCTGCCTGGAGCTGGATGGAAGGGCGCCACAGAGCCGTCCTGATCACCCGCTCATGGCGGTAGTCGGCCCACAAGCGCCTGCACACGGCGGAGGTCCTGCTGGCTCCACCCCTCCGAGTCGACCCAGAAAGCTCGAACGCCGCCCAACAAGGCCCACCACCTTCCGAATGTCCGCCTTGAACCTAGGTTCTTGGCGGCCGTTTGCGTTTCTCCCTCAGGGTTCGACATCGAGGACCGGCCTCGGCGGCAGACTTTCGAGTTCAAGTCCAGCGAGGTTCGCGCCCTTCCTCGGCAGTGAGCGGCGCCGCCACCGCTTCCCGGCCGCGCACCAGTCCGCTGGCGCAACTCTCTGGTTGCCTTTTTGCCGCGGACCCGGTAGAAAGGCAACCATAAGGTTGCCATGGTGATGCGCCCCGACCCGTCGCTGTTCTCTGCGCTGGGAGACTCCACCCGCCTGGACCTGATCGAGCGGCTCCAGCGTGTGGACGCCCTCGCGACCACGGAGCTTGCCTCCGGCACAGGGCTCACGCGCCAGGCGGTCAAGAAGCACCTGGACGTCCTGGCCGAGGCGGGGCTGGTCCATAGCACCCGCTCTGGGAGGCGCCGGATCTGGCGCCTCGACACCGGCCCACTGATGTCCATGGGGACATGGGCCGAACACATCCGCCAGCAGTGGGAGACCCGCTTCGATCAGCTCGATGCTCTCCTTCTCAGCGATCAAGGAGCTTGATCATGAACCTCGACCTTCGCCGCAAGGGCGACACCGGCGTCGTCCTCACACGGGACTTCGCCCCCCTTCGGAACCCCCGGAGGCCAGAGTTCGAAGACACGATGGCCCCCGGACCGGTTGGGCAACGGACAGCCGACGGAGGGAGCCGCCCCGACGTCTGGCCTGAGCAGCGTCAGCGCGCGGAGTCCACCGGCCCGGCCAGGCGCTCGGCGAGGGCCGTCCAGTCGTACAGTCGCCCGGCGATCCGGGCCTCGAGCGCGTCGAACAAGGCGATCCCCACCGCGTCCAGGGGGTAGGGGCGCTCCATCAGGTTCATGAACGACAGGCTCACGTCGCCCACCCGACGAAAATAGCGCGTCGCCTCGGGCGCAAAGGACGTGTTGATCACCAGCTGGGGCAGCTCCTCCCGGCTCCACCGATGCTGCAGCCCCCGGCCGACCTGCCTGGCGCCGTCGTAGGTCCAGCCCGCCAGCGTCTGGCCCGGCTCCAGGGCCAGGAGCGCGTCGACCTCGACCAGCGGGGCGGCGTCCGCGTCCAGCACGTGGCGTCCCCGACCGCCCGGTCCAGCCTGGTCTACAGGCGCGCCTGCGTCCACGATCTGCTGGCTGTAGTGGTGGGCCACGCCCACCTGGAAGGCCGTGCCCACCAGGAAGCCGCGCTGGACCTCTCGGGCGGCGGCGTCGTCCTGGAGAAGGCTCCCGTCATACCAGGTGTCGAAGGCGGCAGCGGCCCGGCCGATGAGGCGGTGGTGGTCCGCCACCCAGCGGTCGCAGACGGCCTGGGTCCAGGGGGCCCCGTTCAGCAGCGCGGCCAGCTCGATGGCCTTGTTCACGGCAAGCCCGGTGCCCACCGAGTAGATCGGATCGGCGAAAGCGCAGGCGTCCGCCAGCAGCACATAGTCCAGGGTCGCTGGCGTGCGGGCCGTTCGGGCGAAGCGGTTGCGCACGTGCTCCCGGTCCCGCCAGCCCGGCCCCGCTGGCCGGTCCCGCAAGGCGAAGTGCGGGGCGGCGTGCGCGCGGGCCAACTCCCGGAGCTGCTCAGGGCTCACCGGGCCGTGCTTCGAGACGACCCCCACCGAGAGCAGCGTCTCCCGGTAGAGCGGGATCTGCCACGTCCAGACCCCCTCGCCGACCTCGGTGAGCAGGGTGGTCTCGGACGGGGACCAGTCCGCGGCCTCGGGGCCCCGCAGCACCCGGTCCTTGGGCAAGTCGTAGCGACGCAGGTCCAGACCCGCCGATCGCACGTGCTCGATGAAACGCTGGTTCTGGACGTCCGTGATGTCCAGATAGGCCCACCGGGCCCAGACCGGCCAGAGCTCGTCGATGGCGTCGCACTGGCTCGCGACCACCATGGCCGGTCCCGAGCAGTCCAGGATGAGGCGCTTGACCTGCCACGCGGTGGTCCCGGTGGTCACCTGCCGCCGCTCCAGGTCGACTCCCCGGACGGCCTCTCGCACGATGGGCGTCTCCCAGCGGCGGTGCATCAGGGCCTCGAGCTCGTGGCGAGCCACGTGCATCGAGACCTCGGCGCCGTGTGGCGGCAGCGGGAAGGACGCGGCGCTGCCGCCAGAGATGAACAGCGAGCCGCGCTTGGGCGACCAGGACGGGAGCCGCCGGATCTCGGGCACCAGCTCCCGCAAGACCGGGTGGTGGAAGTGCTCGGGGATGATCGACTCGCCGATCTTGTAGGAGCCCGGCCTGGGATCGAGCACCACGGTGGAGCCCGCCCGCAGGAAGCGCTGCAGCACCGTGCCGGCCATGCCGGCGCCGATGATCAGGTAGTCGACCTCGCGCTGGATCAGGGGAGCGGTGATGGCCATGCACAAGGCTATGAGGCGGGCTGTGCTCTCGGGCGCCAATCCGCCGGGGTCCTGAACCACCGCAGGATCTGCCTCGGGCCCGCGCTGCGACGACGAGGGCCGCTTCTACCCGGATCGGCCCACGAAGCCCTCGACCGTCTGCAGCAGGGTGGTGACCCGCAGGGGCTTCTGGAGGAAGCCCGTGACCCCCCGGGCCACGAGACGGGCGGTGGCCTCCTCCTCGGAGTAGCCGCTGATCAGCAGCACCTGCAGGTCGGGCCAACGCCGCGAGACCTCGGTCAACACGGCCTCCCCGCTCATGTCGGGCATCGTGAGGTCGAGCATCAACAGGTCGAACTGCCCGTCCGCCTCCTCGAGGCGGGCCAGACCGGCCAGGCCGCCGTCGGCGAGGGTCGCCTCGTAGCCACCGTGCTCCAGCATGGCCTCGATGACCTCGCGGACCTCGGCCTGATCGTCGACCACCAGGATCCGCGCAGAGCGAGCGGCTGGCCTGGCCTCCGGGAGGAGAGGCTCCTCGTCGAAGTCGCCTTCGCTCAACGGCAGGTAGACCGTGAAGGTGGTCCCGCGCCCCTGCACGCTCTCGACGGCGATTCGGCCCCCGTGCCCCCGCACGATGCCCAGCACCACGGAGAGTCCGAGTCCGTGCCCCGACTCCTTCGTCGTGAAGAAGGGGTTGAAGACGCGGTCGATGGTGCCCGGATGCATGCCGGAGCCGTCGTCGTCGATCTCGACGGCGGCGTAGCTGCCGGGGAGGCTGCGCTGATCGCCGGCCAGCGAGCTCAGGTCCTCGGCGGACAGCTCGACCATGAAGGTCCGCACAGTGACCGTGCCGCCCTGCTCGGTCATGGACTCGGCCGCGTTGAGGAGCAGGTTCATGAAGACCTGCTGGAGCTGGGAGCGGTCGGCCTGGATGGGATGGGGGGCCTCGCAGAGCTGCATGCGCACCTGGACGCGGCGCCTGAGGGTCGCCGAGAGCAGCCCCACGATCTCCGTCATCACCTCGTTGACGTCCAGGTTGGCGAGGCTGAAGCGCCCCTTTCCGCTGAAGTCGAGCAGCTGCCGGGCGAGGTCGGCGGCCCGCCGCGCGGACCGCTCGATGCGACCCAGTCGCACGCTGACCGGGTGCTCCGCGGGGAGCTCGAGCCGGCAGAGCTCGGCCTGGCCCATCACCGCGG
>CALGIB010000175.1 GCA_937915955.1 uncultured Pseudomonadota bacterium | reverse complement strand
CCACCGAGAACGGGGGCACGGCGCGGGGCCTGGAGGCGATCCTGCGCGTGCAGCACCGGGGGCACCTGGTGCCCCTGAACCGACCGCCGCGGGGCTGGGACCGGACCTGGGGCTGGCGCTGGGTGGTGCCGGTGGACGAGGCCGAGGGTGTGGATGAACCCAGCGAAGCCCAGAAGAGCGGTGCTGAGCGCTGACCTGGGCTTGGCGGAGGCCGTAGCGTGACGCATGACGCCCAGAGGCCCAGAAATCGCCGCTGAGCCCGATGGACAGTTACTGTCCGCGTCCTTCGCCAAGGCCGTAACGTTACGTGACATGCCGGGGAAGTGCGCTTAGAATGGTGGGGTAGCGTGACAAACGTAACGTCACGCATCGGAGGAATACCATGCCATCGATCTGCGAAAGCTGCGAATCCCCCCTCGATGGACGGCGCAAGAGCGCCCGCTACTGCTCGGACGCCTGCCGTCAGGCCGGGTTCAGGGCTCGGAAGACACAAACGCAGAGCGCCAGGCCCGTCAGGGAGGCTCGTCGGGCAACAGAACAACCGCCACCCCCACCACCGCAGCCGCCGCCCGTGCAGGTCCAGGTGCTGCGCGAGGTCGTGCAGGTGGCCGACCCTGCCCTGGAGCAGCGCATCGCTGTGCTGGAGCGGGAGCTGCGCAAGGCCCAGGCGAAGATCACCACGCTGGAGGGGGCTGGGCCGAAGGTCGAGGACGTGCGACGACTGCAGAGGGAGGTGGCAGGGCTGCGGGAGTGGCGCAAAGAGGCCAGGGAGGCGCTGACGGAGCACGAACACCGGCTGACCGCCGTCTACCACCGGATATCGGAGGTGAACACCGAGATCGCGACACTGGCGAAGTCCGTCGCAGAGTATGCGGGGTCGAGGTCGTGGTTCGGGTAGTCCACGGACAAGGTGCCTGGCAGGCCAGCGGAGCGTGATAGGCTCCATCGACGGGAGGCCCCATGTCATCGTCCGTGCCGAGCTTCACGCAGTTCATCGAGCCCCTGCTCCGGTATCTCGCGGACAACGGTGGGCTGGTGCGCGCAGGCGAGTGCCACGATGCCGTCGCCGACATCGTCGGCCTCACCGACGAGCAGAGGGCCGAGGTGCTCCCCAGTGGCAACCAGCATGTCTACAAGAACCGGATCGGCTGGGCGCAGGACAGGCTCAAGCGCCGGGGATTGTCCGCCAGCCCCAAGCGCTCCTACTGGCAGATCACGGCGGCTGGTCTGGACTACGTCAACAAGCACGCCAACCCGCTGACCGAGGAAGAGACCAAAGCCATCTGGCAGCGCGATCCCCGGCAACGCCACGCCAAGATGGGCACGGCGCCCGATCCCATCGACCCACTGCTCGACGAGCATGAGAGCCCGCTGGAGCGCATCGAGAAGGCCATCGAGGACTTGAATGACAGCGTGTCCGCCGAGCTGCTTGGGCTAATCCTCGACGGCACCCCCACCTTCTTCGAGAACCTGGTTCTCGATCTGCTCCACGCGATGGGGTACGGCGCGAGCAGGGCGAAGCTGGTCCGGGTGGGCGGCAGCGGTGACGGCGGCATCGACGGAATCATCTCCCTCGACAAGCTCGGTCTGGAGAAGGTCTACGTCCAGGCCAAGCGCTGGAGGGACAACAGCGTCGGCCGACCACAGGTCCAGTCTTTCTTCGGTGCACTGGCCGGCCGCAAGGCGAGCAAGGGTGTCTTCATCACCACCGCGAAGTTCACGCGGGAGGCAGAGGAGTTCGCGGGCGCGGTGTCAGACAGCATCGTGCTGGTGGACGGCGAACGCCTCACCGAGCTGATGATCGAGCACGGCGTGGGGGTGTCCCACAAGCACTACCGCGTCGCCAGGGTGGACACGGACTACTTCGAAGGGGAGTAGTTCCTGGGCCCGGCAAGCCCGCCCGGGCCCCAGGGAGTGGGTAGGCGCTGCTCACGAAGGCGAACGCCCATGCCGATGATAATGCTCGCCATGAGCGCCGCCGCAGGCTGATCTCAACCCGGCAACCTGCGGTCCACCTGCTACGGATTCGGTAGATCGTCGCCGCAACCAGCCGCGCCGCCAAGGCACTGCGGCCGACTGGCCCAGAAGTCTCCTGATCTGGGGCCTCGGGATCGACGACGAAGGCGCGAACTGTCGAAAGTTCGACGATCCGTTCGACACTTCGACGCTTTGGCGGCCGAAAACAGGCTTTGCAGGCTCTCCGTGATCTGGCACGCCACGTGCGTATGCCTGCGGTCATGGCCACGACCGTCGACTATCAGCGCACCACCGTCGAACTCCTGCAGCGCATCGCCAGGGAGGAACTACCCGGGCTGATCGAGGCCGCCGAAGATGCAGGTCGCTTCATCCCTCGCCATGTCGAACGCACGGTCGAGCGCTTCCTCGGTTGCGGCGATCCGCGGGAGGGCTTCGCCTGGCTGGTCTGTGATGGCTGCGACCATCACCGCCTCGTCCCGTTCTCTTGCAAAACTCGCGGGATCTGCTCCTGTTGTGGAGGTCGCCGCATGGCCACCCGTGCCGCCTGGATCGTGGACCGGGTGATCCCCGAGGTCCCGGTGCGCCAATGGGTGCTCACACTTCCCTGGGCCAGGCGCCTGGTCCTGGCGCGCCGTCAGGACCTGTTGCTCGGCGTGTGGAGAGAGGCCCTGGACGTCATCTTCACCTGGTACCGGTACCAGGCTGCCGAACGGCTGGGCCTGCCGCCCGAGCGCGCTCGGGACTTTTGCTGTGGAGCCG
>CALGIB010000174.1 GCA_937915955.1 uncultured Pseudomonadota bacterium | reverse complement strand
GGCCGTGGCGCGCGCCGCGGCGGTCGGGGACCGGGACGCCGCCTTCGAGTCCATCTGCTCGCTGGCGCTGGACGACGCGTTGGTCCGGCCCATCTTCACCGCGCACCTGATCAAGACCAGCTTCGCGGCCTGGGAGGAGTGCCAGGCCATCGAGGACGCCCGCCCGCTGATGGCCTTGGTGCGCTTCGTCGCCGCGCCACGGTCCGAGCGCCGCCTCCGCCGCCAGGTGTACGAGGCGATCGGCTTCGTCGTCGAGGGCAGGATTCCGAGATCGTTGACCTGACGCTGGTGCACCGCGCCGCTCGGGCTGGACGAAGAGGCAGGTCGGCGGGGAGTTTTTCGGTGCTTTTGTTATTTGCACCTGGCCTCCGGCCGTGTCACCATCCCGGGGTACGCGCCGACCAGGATGGCCGGCATCTCAGGCGGAGGCTCCTCGGACCGGGGCCGACCGACTCCCTCGATGACCTTGTCCGACCTCAGCTACCAACAGCCTCAGGGGCTACCGAACGCGGGCTCCCTGCGCCGCCTCGCCGCCATCTGGGGGCAGGGCCGCTCCGGCATCGTTCGCTTCGAGGGCGGTCGCGTCGTCCTCGTCCACGGCGAGCCCCGCGAGGCCGAGGGCCTGGTCCAGGTGATGGAGGCGGTCTACGCCGGCCTGGAGCTGTCCTTCTCCGAAGCCGACGCCTTCGGCCGGCCGCCTCCCCCCCGCCTCGGGCACGCGATCTGGTCCGCCGCCGAGCGCCTCGCCCGAGCCCAGGACCTTTCGCGGCTCGGCTCGCTCCGAGATCCAGCGAGGGCCGCTGTTCCCCCGGATCTCCGCGTTCCCGCTGCAAGCCGAGACCGCCGCCCTGCTGCGTCGACATGGCGTCAGCGTCGGCGAGACCGTCCGGATGGACAAGCCCACGCGCCTGCTCGTCCTGAACGATCTGGCGGTGTTGCGTTTGCTTGCGGGTGTCATCATCGAGGTCCCGGCCGCGCCGGCTGCCGCTGGCCGAGGCGTCCGCGCGCGCCAGCAAGAGGCCTCGTCGCCCAGCGGAAGGCCGACCATCCCCCGGGCCCCGTCCCGGCCGGGGCGTGCGGATCCGGCGCTGAAGGCCCGCCTGGAGGCGGATCTCCGTCGGACCGAGTGCGACGACCCCTGGACGGTGCTCGGCGTGCGGCGAGGGGCCCTCAAGGCCGAAGTCGACGCCTGGTGTGACCGGATGCTGCAGCGCTACGCGACGATCCTGGGCAGGGATCTGGACCCGGAGACGCGGCGGCTCGCTGTGGCCATGCACCTCCGGGTTCGCAACGCGGCCGCGGAGATCCGCAAGGTCCCGACCGCGGCGGCCCCCGCCGCGCCCCGGATTCGTCCGATCGACGAGGTCGGTCGCGAGGACGACCTCGAGACCTGGGATGGCTGGAAAGGCTGAGCGCGGTCTCGGAATCACGCCGGCCCAGCGCCCCTGGGCGGGTACGATGCCCTCTTGTCTCGGAACGAGGTTCCCCTCATGCCTTCTCAGCGCGCTCCCCTGTCCGGCGCTCTCCTCCTGCTGCTCGTCCCGTCGGTGGCCTCGGCCTCTGGCGCGATGTCGAGCTCGATCTGGGAGGTCAACTACGGGGACTGCGGCACCTGGAACGACCCGGGGGCGGGCGCCGGCGTCCTGGTCAACGACCCCAACGTGGCCTCGGCGGCCTACGGGTGGAACGACATCAGCTACACCGGCTCGCCCTGGCAGCAGCTGACCGTCGAGTTCGAGATCGGCGGGACGGCCTACCTCTACGAGGCCAACGACGGCCAGAGCACCTGTGACTTCGCCATCGACGAGGAGGACATCAACGGCTCCAACGCCCTGCACGTGATGACCGTCGGCGACCTGGTCATCATGAAGTACGAGCAGATCACCGGCTACGGCACGACGGCGACCATCGACAGCGGCGGGACCTACACCTACTGGGACCACTACTACACCGGCCGGGTCTGGTTCGAGGTCTGGAACCAGGGCGCGGCGGACATGGACGACTTCCGGCTGATGTGGGCGCTGGACCCCGCGGTCGATCAGGACAGCTACGGCTGGACCACCACCTACAACGACGTGGAGAACGAGGACACCAGCGACAGCTACGACGACTGGGCGACCTCGCAGGGCTCCTCGGGGCTCACCTTCGGTCTGTCGCCCTGCGAGCCCGGGGTCGGTGAGATCGGCTTCTCCAGCCTGGACACCGACGCGGACGGCTCCTGGTCCGACCCCGGCGACGCCTGGGGCGACCAGAGCGTGCACTGGTCCTACCAGGTGGGCACCCTCCAGGCCGGCGACGCCAACTCGATGGGCTTCTTCTTCGGGGCGGGCAGCAGCTACACCCGCACCGAGTACATCACGGTCAACTCGGCCAACGGCAGCATCACGGGCGATGACTACTGTGGTGAGTGCGACTACGACGGGGACGAGTTCACGGCCGAGTGGTGCGGCGGCAACGACTGCGACGACGAGGACGCCAGCATCAACCCCTTCATCGCCGAGACCTGGTACGACAACGTCGACTCGGACTGTGACGGATGGTCGGACTTCGACCAGGACGGCGACGGCTACGACAGCGACGGCTACGGCGGGACGGACTGCGACGACACGGACGACTCGGCCCACCCCGGCGGCGCCGAGATCGACGCCAACGGCGTCGACGAAGACTGTGACGGATACGACGGCGGCGTGGACAGCGACGGAGACGGCGTCGACGACGACGACGAGGCCAACATCTACGGCACCGATCCCGACAGCAGCGACACCGACGGTGACGGACTGGACGACGGAGACGAGATCCACACCTACGGCACGGACCCCCTGAACGAGGACAGCGACGGCGAGGGCCTGACCGACGGCGAGGAGGT
>CALGIB010000173.1 GCA_937915955.1 uncultured Pseudomonadota bacterium | reverse complement strand
GAGGACCGCAGCCACCTCCAGGGCGTGGCGGACGCGCTCGAGGCCGAGGGGGCCGCGGCCATCACGGACGCCGGCCAGTACATGGACATGGACCAGTTCGTGCGGTTCTACGCCGTCGAGTCTGTCATTGGCCAGTACGACAGCTACCCCTTCAGCAGCCCCGGCGACGACGCGCACGTCTTCGTCGACCCCTCCATCGACAAGCTCATCTGGCTGCCCCACGGGATGGACGAGACCTTCTACTACCCGGACAACAACCCGAAGTCGGTGAACGGCATCGTCGCCAAGCGCTGCCTGGCGGTGGGGGCCTGCGAGAAGGCCTACAACGCCGCCGTGTGGGAGGTCCAGGGCATCTCCGAGGAGATCGACCTCCACGGCTACGCGCAAGAGGTGCAGGAGCAGATCGCCGACCTCGTGAAGGCCGACGACCACAAGCAGTACAGCAACTCCGAGGTCAGCTACTACCAGGACGCGATGATCGACTTCATCGGCGGCCGGGCGAACAAGCTGCCCAAGTGGGTGGGCGAGCGGCCCGAGTAGTCGGCTACTCCAGCGGGGTCCTGTAGATCGGGACCTCGGTGCGCTCGCTGATGGTCCACAGGGCGGTCCCGTCCACGCTGAAGGCGACCGACTCGCCCTGGGGTTCGAGCGGCAGCGTGATCTCGCAGGGGATGCCGGCCATCGCGTCCGGGATGCTCTGGCCGGGGCTGCGCTCCCAGAGCCACGCGGACTGCTGGTAGGTGCGGACGACGATCTGCGAGCCATCCGGCGAAATGGTCGCGGCCGTCGTGGCCTTGCCATCCAGAGGGGGCGCCGCGAAGTCCATCGGGTAGAGCAGCTCGAGCTCGCTGGTGCCGGCCTCGTGGGGGGCCTGCTTTCGGGCCAGGAAGCTGGCGCCGTCCCAGGCCTTCGTGACGATGTAGATGTCGTCCGTGTCCGGGTCGACGAAGATGGACTCGGCATCCTGAGGGTCGCCCGGGTAGGTCAGGTCCAGGCTGGTGACGGTGAGCTCCTGCTCGACCAGGTCCTGCGTGGGGCTGACCTCGGGCTCGGGGACCAGGTGCACCTGGACGCTGGTCCTGGCGCGGGCGTTGTCGCCCAGGTCCCCGACGACCAGGAGCCAATCGTCGCCGTCCTGCATCAGCGCGATGTCCTCCCAGTCGCTCCTGGGCAGCGGCAGGCTGTAGCGGCCCAGCAGGACCCCGGCCTCGCTGAGCGCGAAGAGCAGCGAATCGTGGCCGGCGTCGTTGTGGACCCACAGGACGCCGGGGTTGGCGTGGCTGGCAACGACCCCCGAGATCTCGGAGAGCTCGGTGTCCTGGAGCTGGCCCTCGACGATCGGTGAGCCGGTGCTGGGGCAGTCCTCGCTGCGGACGAACACCTCCACGGTCGCGCTGGCCTCGTGCCCCAGGCCGTCGTCCACCGTCAGCGTGGCCTCGTGGAGGCCCGAGGTCGCGAAGGTGTGCTCGACGTCCAGCCCCTCGGCGCTGTCACCGTCGCTGAAGGCCCAGCGCCCGTTGAGCTCGGCGGTCGGGCTGGTCGAGCCCTGCGCCTGGAAGCTCACCTCCAGCGGGGGGCTGCCCATCCGGGGGGTCCCGCCAGCCACGGCGGTTGGGAAGGGGCCGGAGTCCAGGATCTCGCTGTCGTCGGCCTCGCTCTCGTGCACCGCGCGCTCGCTGTCGTCCGAGCTGACGCTGGGTCCGAAGTCGGTCTGGGGCGTGGCGCTGCAGGCGAGGAGGAGGAGCACCGTCGCAGTCTAACGGCGGTATCCACGGGCCGGGTTGGGTCGCTCTCCGGGGACCTCGGAGGGGGGGCGCGACTCGAGGAACCACCAGCACAGGTCGTCCTCGCAGGTGGGCGCGCCGAGCTGCTCCTCGAGGCCGTCTGCGAGCTCCTTCCAGGCGCCCGTCCCCTCGCGCAGGGCGAGCACGCGGATGCCCCGGTCCGCCAGGTTCTCGGCGGTCTCCGGCGGCACCACGCAGTGCGGGTCGTTGAAGCAGCGATCGAGCCGGCTGGCCATCGGGGGCCACTCGCTGGAGACCGTCGGTCGCCGGGGCAGGTCGGTGATCGGCCGGCCGTGCAGGCTCGCGAAGCGGAAGGCCCAGTCCTTGACCGCGCTCCCCGCCGGGTAGGCGGGCAGGGTCATGACCGCGCCCGGTCGAGCATCGGCGCGGATGGCGGCCGCGGCGTCCGGCCAGGGCAGGGGAGCGACGGCCAGCGGCAGGCCCGAGGGCTGGGCGATGGCGACCTCGGTCAGGGCGAGCAGGCCTGCCCCCAGGGCCCAGGGCCAGCGGAGCCCGGTCCGGGCAACGAGCAGCGCCAGGCCGAGCAAGGCGACGTGCACGAAGCGGTAGTACATCGTGCCGAAGGGCTGGCCGAGGAAATCCAGCACCATCGTGGGCAGCCACAGTCCGGTGGGCCTGTCCCGCTCGAGGAAGAGCAGCGGACCCAGGGCGCAGATCGCACCCAGGGCGAGCAGCGCCAGCCCGAGCCAGGCGGTCCGGTCTCGCCACCGAAGGCCCCAGGCGGCGAGCGCCAGCAGCACCCATCCCAGGTAGGCGCTGTGGAAGGTGCCCCCCGGCGGGAGCTCCCGGGCGGGCCAGAACAGGGCGCTCAGCGGGGCCGAGGAGTAGGGCAGGTTGAGCTTCTCTGTGGCCAGGTGGGCCGAGCGCGCCGGCGCGAAGAGCTGCTCGTGGTTGGGCAGGTCCGGGCTGAACCAGGCCTGGGCCAGCAGGCCGGCGGTCAGCCACAGGCCGCCGATCAGCAGCCAGCGTGCCCAGTCCTGGCGTCGGCCTTGGGCCAGGAACACCAGCGGCAGCGCCAGGCTCGCGACGAGGTAGGCGTAGGGCTCGGTGAGGGCGACGGC
>CALGIB010000172.1 GCA_937915955.1 uncultured Pseudomonadota bacterium | reverse complement strand
CTCGATCGCGTCCACGACCAGGGCCTCGGACAGACGCAGCGCGGCGTCCGGCTTCCAGCGCTTGCTCACGGCGGGGGGCGCCTCGAGCGCCTCGGCCTTTCGCCGGGCGTACTCCGCCGTCACGTCTTCGCCGCCACACGCGGCCAGCCACAGCAGCATGCTCTCTCCCGGTTGCGCGCATCGTAGCGGGGCCGCGCCCGGAGCCTGCGATGAGGCAGTCCGGATCCCTGGCGGCCCGCGGCTGATCTACCCTGCCAGCATGAGCCAGAACATCCTCAGCCTGCTCGGCAAGATGGAGGCCTTTGGGGCCTCGGACGTGTTCCTCGGCGAGGGCAAGGTCCCCGCGCTGCGCATCGACGGCAAGGTGCGGCGCCTCAAGACCGAGCCGACCACGCGGGCCGAGCTGGAGGAGCTCATCGAAGGCGCGCTGACCCCGGTCCGGCGGGCGAAGTTCGAGCAGCAGGGGGACCTGGACCTGGGCCTGTCCCTGCCCGATGGCCGTCGCTTCCGCCTGAACCTGGCCCGGGAGCAGGGCAACCTCAGCCTGGTCGCGCGCGCGGTGCCCACCGGGGACATGACCTTCGAGGAGCTGGGCCTGCCTACCTCGGTGGCTTCGCTGGCCGATCACGGGCGCGGCCTGGTGCTCGTCACTGGCGCCACGGGCAGCGGCAAGAGCACCACGCTGGCCGCGATGATCCACCACATCAACACCACGAAGAAGGTCCACATCGTCACGATCGAGGACCCGATCGAGTTCGTGCACCCCGAGAAGCTCTCGCGGGTGACCCAGCGAGAGGTGGGCGGCGACACGGCCTCCTTCCACACCGCGCTGCGGCACGTGGTGCGTCAGAGCCCCGACGTCATCCTCATCGGCGAGCTCCGCGACGCGGAGACCATCCAGGTGGCGCTGCAGGCCTCGCTGACCGGCCACCTGGTCGTGGCGACGCTGCACACCATCGACGCCACCCAGACCCTGCAGCGGCTGCTCAGCTACTTCCCGGACCACATGCGCGCCCAGGTCGCGATGGACCTGGCGGTCTCGCTGCGCGGCATCGTCAGCCAGCGGCTGCTGCCTCGCAAGAGCGGCAAGGGGCGCGTGGTGGCCGTGGAGCTGCTGACCTCGGGACCCTCGACCGAGAAGCTGCTTCGAGAGCAGCGCGTGGACGAGCTCTACGACCTGATGCGGGGCAGCAAGGACCCCGACATGATCACCTTCAACCGCTCGCTGCTGGCGCTGTTCCGAGCCGACGTCATCGACTACGAGACCGGGCTGGCCTTCTCCTCGGCCCCCGACGAGTTCGCGCTGCAGGCCGAGGGCATGGCGACCTCGGTGGCGACCTTCGGCGGCGGCTCGGGTGGCCCGGGTGAGTTCGACATGAAGACGCTCCTGCACCTGGTGCTGGACCGCGACGCCTCGGACCTTCACCTGACCGTCGGGCGTCCCCCCATCCTGCGCGTCACGGGTCGCCTGGCGCCGGTGGGCGAGCGCAAGCTGACCCACGCCGACATGCGCGTGCTGCTGTACTCGATCCTCAGCGGTCGCCAGCGCAGCATGTACGAGCTGGACCGCGAGATCGACTTCGCCCTGGCCCTGGACAACGGCCGCCGCTTCCGGGTGAACGCCTACTTCCAGCGCGGCAAGATGGCCGCCTCCCTGCGCGCCATCCCCTCCGAGATCCCAGACAGCAAGGAGCTGGGCATCCCCGATCCGGTGCTTCGCCTGGGCACGCGCAGCCACGGCCTGCTGCTGGTCGTGGGCCCGACCGGATCGGGCAAGAGCACGACGCTGGCCTGCCTGGTGGACCGCATCAATCGCACGCGGGCCTGCCGGATCATCACCATCGAGGACCCCATCGAGTACGCGCACGTCAGCCGTCGGGCCACGGTGGACCAGCGCGAGGTGATGGCGGACACCAAGAGCTTCGCCGCCGCGCTGAAGTACATCCTGCGTCAGGACCCCGACGTGGTCCTGGTCGGCGAGATGCGCGACCGGGAGACGATCTCGGCGGCGCTGACGGCCGCGGAGACGGGCCACCTGGTGCTGGCGACGCTGCACAGCAACGACGCGATCCAGGCGGTGGATCGCATCATCGACGTGTTCCCGGCCCACGCCCAGGGCCAGATCCGCACGCAGCTGTCGAGCTCGATGCTGGGTGTCGTGAGCCAGCGGCTGCTGCCCTATAAGGACCGCCCTGGCCGGGTCGCCGCCTTCGAGGTCCTGGTCGGCACGCCCGCGATGCGGAACCTGATCCGCGAGAACAAGCTGCACCAGGCCAACACCATCATGGAGGGTGCTCGCCGCGAGGGCATGATCACGATGGATCGCGCGCTCAAGGACCTCTTCGACGCCGAGCTGGTGGCCTACGAGGTGGTCGCGCCCTTCATGCAGAACCCCAAGCTGCTGCAGTCTCCCGAGCCCGACCCCGAGCCCGAGGGCGAGCCGGCCGCGAAGAAGGGCTACACGGGCTGGGGCCGCCGCAAGTAGCCGCGGCTCAGTCGCTCACCTGGCCGTCCTGGAGCCGGTCCTGGGCTTGCCAGAGGGAGGCGGCGCCCCGGTAGAGCTGACCTGCCAGGTACTTCGTGCCCTGGGGGTCGCTCTTCTTGGCGCCCCGCAGCCAGCTGTTCCAGGACTTGCCCTCCGGCGAGTACGAGGCGTCGGGGTGCTCCAGGTTCATCTGGATGCGGACCACGCCCTTGCTGCCCTTGTGGACCAGGTGGATGGTCCCGTCGTCGTCGACGTACTCGACCAGCGCGACGTGCGAGAGCTCGTCGTCGAGCTTGCCGTTGCCGTTGCGGTCGTAGGTGTTGTCGAAGAAGACCACGTCGCCCGGCAGGGGAGCCGCGCGTCGGTGGTGCGTGCGCGTCT
>CALGIB010000171.1 GCA_937915955.1 uncultured Pseudomonadota bacterium | reverse complement strand
TGAGCTCGTCGATCAGGAGCCAGTTCGAGAACCAGCTGATCATCCGCCGGTAGCTGTCGACGCGCTCGCCGTCGGCCATCTCCAGGTTCAGCACGTTCTGGTGGGCGTCCGTGCCCGCCACGCCCACGCTGGGCCCTTGCGCCAGCAGCATGTCCCAGCGCTCGAGGCTGGGCTCCTGGGCCTGGTGCACGGCCATGTAGAACAGATCGGGCTCGGCCTCGCCGGCGGTGAAGGGGGCCATGTCCTCGACCCAACCGGTGGCGCTCAGGCCCAGGTCCTCGGAGCGGATGTCGGGCGCGAACATGGCGTGCAGGTTGAAGATCTCGACGCCGGTCTGTCCCATGGCCTGTTGGTCCAGCAGCAGCTCGGGCTCACGGCCCTCGGTGTGGGCCTGGAGCACGATGCCGCCGGCGGCGATCATCGCGTCGATGGCCGCCTGATCGGTGCTGTTGAGCAGCTGGTCGCGCTCCTCGGCGGTGCCGGGCACGTGCTGGTCCAGGCCCACCGGCATCAGCTCGTCCTCGATGCCCGGCATGTACAGCGTGCCGCAGTCCAACACCCCCGCGTTGCCCAGGTCCTCGTCCCCCTCGCGCAGGTTCTTCAGCTCGTCGTAGTCCTGGTAGGCCGCCGAGCTGGGGTGGTCCGTCAGGTAGGCGAAGTCCATGCCGGCCTGGCAGAGGCCCGCGCGGAGGTCCATCAGGCAGTCCTCGATGAACTCGCCGTCATCCCCCATCGCGCCGTCGCAGGCGTCGTGGCTCCAGGGGGAGTGCAGGTGCACGATGCCCCGCGCCCAGCTGCGGTCCCGCTGCTGCAGGTCAAGGCGCGGACGCTGGCTGGACCAGGGCACCTCGGTCGGTCCGGAGTCGGCGGGCGGGGACCGGGTGCAGGCGAGGGCGATGAGGAGCATGGACGCAGGCTAACTGCGTGGCACAGCGGGTTTCATGTGCTTTTCACACACCGCGCGCCTGCGGTTCATGCCCGGGTGTGAGGTTCCCCTCATGACACTCCTTCCCTTCCTGCTCGCCTGCTACGACTTCGAGGGTGACCTCGGCCAGATCGGCTTCGTCTCCGATCTGAAGGTGGACCACTCGACGGCCTGGACCCCGGAGTACGGCGTCGCGGGCAGCTCGCGGCCCAGCTTCTACGCGGTCGCCGATCTGCTCACCGACGACGAGGACGCCGAGATGCCCCCGCTCTCGGGCGACTCGGACCTGCCCGTGATCTCGCAAGAGCCCAACATCGTTCAAGTAGACGGACCTCGGCGCGGCTCGGCCATGGTCTGGTTCGAGGGCGAGCTCGCCGACGAGTTCGAGCTGCAGTTCCGGCCGGCCAGCGAGCTCGTGCTGGTGGACTCGACGGGCGAGGAGCTGACCGAGATCGCGCTGGTTCCGGGCGTCGAGGTGTCCCTCGGCGTGCAGGTGAGGGACCGCTGGAGCCGGCCGCTGGGCTGGCGGGAGGCGGACCTCCGGGTCGAGGGCGACGACGGGCTGTCGGCCTGGGCCGAGGGAGGCAGGGTCTTCCTGCTGGCCTCGGGCGAGGGCGGGCTGCACCTCGACCTGCTCAACGGCGACGGGTTCGTGCCGGTGCAGGCCTCGGCCCCAGAACGGCAGGGATCCGAGATCGTTCATGAAGTAGAGGGTGCTCAGGTCCTGCAGTACCGCGCCTGGACCGCCGACGGAGTGCGCCTGTTCGGCGTCCAGCCCCAGTGGCCCGAGGGCGCAGAGATCCTCGGCCCGGACCTGGCCCTCATCGAGTAGGGCGCCCTACGCGCTCAAAGCGTGCGCACGAGGACCCAGAGATCTTCAGGTCCAGCCCGCTGAGCAGGCTCGGCGGTGTCAGTCGCCCAGGCGGCGCCTGGCTCGGGGTCCCACGGCCAGGCGCTGCTTCTCCGCGTCGGTGAGGCCCAGGGCCGGGTCCAGGTAGTCCACCAGGACGCCGGTCGGGGTGCCCTCGACCGCCATCTCCAGGTTCAGCTCGGCGAAGATGCCCAGGCCTCCCAGGGTGCGGAAGGCCCGCGGCCGATCGCCGGGCATGTCCAGGACGATCTCCTCCTGGCCCTCGGTGAGCTGGAAGTAGCGTTGGCTGTTCCAGAAGGCCGGCAGCCGCTGGCGCGCCGGGAGCTCGGGGTTCCACTTGAAGCGGGTCCCGACGAGCTCGTCGTGCGCGAAGTCCGAGGGGCTCCAGCGGTGCTGGTCGGTGGCAGCCCGCTCGGACAGGTCCGGGGCGTAGCGTCGCCGCCAGCCGACCTGGGGGATCTCCGTGAGGAAGCTCCGCTGGAACGAGGCCAGGAACCCGGGCAGGCCCAGGGCCGCCTTGAGGGCGCCGTTGAGGAGCTCGCGCGGGCGGGGTGGCACCCGGCCAGCGCCGAGCTCCCAGCGCAGGTCCCGACTCGGGCGCTGCGTCCAGGTCTCCCGGTCGGTGAAGTCCGGAGAGAAGGCCCGGAGCAGGTCTGGGGCGGCGGTGGCCAGGAGCCTGTGCTCGAGGCCTTCGAGCTGACGGATGCGCAGGTCGAAGGCGGTGTGGTCGCCGAGGCGTAGCACCAGGCGGTCCCGCTCCACCCTGGTGTTGGCGTAGGCCTTGGGGTAGCCGTACAGCTCGCGCCCCACGATGGTGGCCATGATGTTCGAGGGGTAGAGCCAGGGGAAGTAGGCCCGGGGCTCGACCTTCCCATCGCGGGTCAGCAGCGTCGGCACGAACAGGCCCGACTCGGTGTAGCTGATGCCTGGGTCGTCCGGATCGGCCCAGCTGGGCTTGAAGGACTCGAACTCGCTGACCAGCAGCATGCAGAAGGGCAGGCTCGGGTGCCAGTCCAGCCGGGGCGGCATCCGGTAGCGCAGGTGGCCGTCGACGGGTCGGGCCAACGGCACCGCCCAGAGCTTGGCCTGGCCGACGTAGGGGCCGGGCACGTAGTGGGCCATCGCGTCCGAGAAGGCCTGCTGGGTGGCCATGTCGTGCTCTTCGACGCCCTGCCGGCACCAGCTCGCGCCGTGTCGGAGGGCGTGCGTGGAGATGGCCTTGCGCTCGGCGGTGGTGAGCTGGGAGGCCACCGTGGTCCACTTCAGCCGGACGAGGCGGCTGTCCTCTCGAGCGCGGGCTTCGCAGACACGGCGGGCGCGGCGGTCCTCGAGCACCCCCAGCTCGCCGACCAGGCAGCCCGGCGTGAGCTGGCCGAGCCAGGTCGGGCCTCGCCACTCCTCGACGCAGCCTTCGAGGATCAGGTAGAGCTCGTCGTGCTCGGGTGCGTCTCGGCGGTAGAGCAGCTCGCTTCGGACCAGATCGATGGGCTCACCGAGTCGGCTCAGGCGCTCGACGACCGCGGGCGGCAGTGGCTGGACCGGGGTGTGCGGCGGCAGCGCCTGGGTGCGAGCGGGTACGGGCTTGTGCTCCCAACCCAGCCTGGCCCGCTCGGCTGGGCTGAGGTCCTCGAGCGCGCGGTAGTCCAGGACCGCTTCGCCGGAGTGGTGGACGAAGTTGCCCTTCAATCGGATGCCGACGTCCTGCTTCAGCTGGAGCTGGAGCAGGCGTTCGCCGACGCGCAGGTAGACGTGCCCGTGGGGGTTGGTGACGCGGAACCACTGCACCTCCTCCAGGGTTCGGAGCTCCAGATCCGAGGTCACGATGCCGTCGGACGAGAACTGGTCGGGGGCCCAGTCGCCGCGCGGGGCCCCCTCGAAGCCGGGCCGGAAGCTACGGGACCAGGCCAGGATGCTGGCCCCTCGGAGCGAGCTCCCCAGCCGGCCGACCAGGCCGGGTAGGTACTCCGGGTGGTTGGCCGCCGCCTTGAGCATCTCGGGGCCTTCGGCCTCGGCGCCTTCGATGGGGGACCACGTGAACTGCTCGGACTCGGGGCCGGGGGTGGCGTTGTCGTACCGGCGGCCGTCGTCTTCGCAGTCCGCCAGGCGGCTGGCCAGGATCCGGGGATCCATCGCGCGAGGGGGGACGCCGACCCCGAAGGGCAGCAGCCGGAAGATGGTCTCGACGCGCTCCTCGCGGCTGAGGTCATCGGGCTCAAGGTGGTCGAAGCGGAGCTCGGTGCCGAGGGTCCGGTCCATGCGGAGCACCGCGCGAGGTCGGGCGCCGGCCTCCTCGTAGAGGCTGGCGTAGCGCTTGGGCAGGCCGAACATCTCTCGGCCGGTGAAGAGGCCCATGAGGTTGTTGGGCAAGGCGGAGAGCGCGAACAGGCCCTGTCTGGTCTCGGTCGCCGAGATCTGCACGCTGGCGGGGACCAGGAGCGCGGCCTCCGTGTACTCGGGGCCTGGCTCGGCCTCGGCCCACCAGGGCCGCATGTGGCTGAGTCGTCCGAGGACCCCGTAGACGAAGTCGTGGCAGGGGCGGACGCGAGGGGGCAGCAGGGCGCGCAGGGCCTCGTCGAGCTCGAGGATGACCACGCGGACTCGCGCGTGCCCGGTGGAGTAGGGGGGCGGGAGCAGCTGCCCGGCCTGCCCGTCGAAGCGCTGATGGGTGAGGCGGAGCTGGGCGTCCCCAAGGGCCTCGGCGCGGGCCTGGGCGTGGGCGACGACGTCCTCGAGCAGGGAGGGTCCGACCTCGCCGAGGCCGCCGAGCAGGTCCTGCAGCAGGTCTTCCGGGAGCCTGGCGAGCGAGCAGTCCTCGCTGGCCCAGGCCTCGACCCACGCCGTGCTCTTGAGCAGGGCCTCGGGCCCACCCAGCAGCGAGCCCCTGGAGCGCTGGGCCAAGAGCACGTTGCCGTACCACTCGTCGACCTCGCCCTGGAGGAGCAGGTAGCAGCCGTCGGGGATGCGCTTGCCCTGCTTGACCTGGATCGTGCCTTCTTCGGCTGCGAGCTCGGCCAGCCAGTCCTCGGCGGCCTCGGGCGCGCCGCAGCCCATCGCCTGGGCCAGGCCGATCAGTGTCCGTGTGCGCATGGCGTCCTCCCGTGGGGCGTCAGGTAGACGCGCCCTGGGGCGCGGCAAGCGTTGACGCTCTGCCACCGCGAGAGTAGTTGAGCGGCACGCCCCCGTAGCTCAGTTGGATAGAGCGGCGGATTCCTAATCCGTAGGCCGATGGTTCGAATCCATTCGGGGGTACTTCAGCGATAGGCATGTCCAACGTCGTCTTCACCGCCAAGGTCGACCCCAGCTACGACGACCTGCCCGAGGAGCGGTACCACTTCCCTGCGACCTACCTGAACGCCGCCCAGCAGGCCGTCGGCGACTGGATCGTCTACTACGAGCCGCGCCGAAATGGCGGTCGCCAGTGCTACGTCGCGGTCGCCTTCGTCGAGGACATCACCCCCGACCCGAGCCTGGCCGACCACTACTACGCCTGGGTCTCCAACTACCTGGAGTTCAGGCGACCCGTGCCCTTCCGCGAGCTCACGGGGCGGTACTACGAGAGCATCCGGCGCGAGCCCGACGGCAGCGCCAGCAAGGGGGCCTTCGGTCGCTCGGTCCGCAAGGTCCCGGCGCTCGAGTTCGACGCCATCCTCGCCGCTGGACTGGGCCGTTCGCTCCCCGAGCTGGCCGCGGAGTTCGACTATGGCGCCCGCCGACGAGAGCTGCGCAGTCGGGCCGTGCGCGACCCGCTCTTCGCGGGCCTGGTGAACGCGGCCTATCGCTCGACCTGCGCGTTCACGGGCCTGCGCCTGGTCAACGGCGGGGGAGCCACCGAGGTCGAGGCCGCCCACATCCAGCCGGTCGCCGATCGTGGCCCCGACTCGGTCCGCAACGGCCTGGCGCTGTCCCGCACCATGCACTGGCCCTTCGTCCGTCACCTCCTGGCGCGGCGGAACGACGGGCGCCTGCTCGTGAGCTCCCAGCTGCCCGAGGACTTCCGGCGGCTGGTGAGGCCCGAGGCCATCCTGCCCACCGAGCCGAGGTGGCGGCCGCACGTGC
>CALGIB010000170.1 GCA_937915955.1 uncultured Pseudomonadota bacterium | reverse complement strand
CTCGTCCATGTAGGCGGCCTCGGGCAGGGCTCCCAGGCGCTGCACGTCGTTGTCCTGGGCCCAGGCGGCCCAGGCCTCCTGCAGCTCGGGGGTCTGGAGCTGCTCCTGGAGCGCGGGGCTGGGTGGCACCTCGATCAGCGTGAGCGTCACGCCGCGCTGATCGCACCAGCCGCGCATGGCCTGCAGGCCGTCTGCGTTGATCTGGCCCGGCACGGGCTGGAAGCCCTCGACGTCCTGGAAGCGCGGGTGGTCCTGGCCCTCGGGGAACTGACCGGTGTACCCGCGGGCCCGCTCGACCGTGGCGTGGCGGAGGTGGATCGAGCTGGTGCGCGGCTTGGGCCGGCGACCCCCGGCGAGGGCCAGCGCGCTGCGCTCCCAGCCCATCATCGTGTCCTCGTGGTAGGTCCAGTAGTCCGCGGGGATCATCAGGCTGGCCTCGAGCTTCTCCTGGACGGTCCACTCCTGGATGGCCCAGAGCTCGGAGGGTTCCAGCATCAGCCGCAGGCGCCAGGCCGGGAAGGCGATGAACTCCAGCCAGTCGGGGCGAAAGTGCTCGCTGCTGACGGCGTGCACGACCTGATCGCCCTCGGCCAGCGGGAGGCGGCGGAGCAGGCCGATCACGTGGCCGGCGGCGCCGCGATCCGTGGCGAACTTCTGGACCCGCAGAGGCGCCCCGAGGCCCTCGAGCTGCTCGTTGAGGGCCACCTCGTCGAAGGCCGCGCGGACCAGGCTGCTCCCGACCAGCCAGGCCACCCGTCCGCCCTCGTGGGCGCGTGCCTGGGGCTCGTCCAGGTGCTCGAGTTTGTACAGGATCCAGCTGCTGCTGTTGCTCCGACCCACCTGAACGAGCCAGCTCTCGGGCCCATAGGTCGCGGCGATGCCGCAGAAGAGCAGGATCGCGCCCGCCATCAGGCCCCGGGCCAGGCGCACGGCCCGCTGGGTCTCCTCGGGCGTGGCCTGGGCGGGCGGGGGCGGAATCGGCTTGGGCACGATGGCGTCTAACAGGGGGCGGAGGCTACGTTCCCGCCATGCTGTTCATCGCCCTCGCGCACGCCAACACCCCCGTCCTGGTCGAAGATCAGGCGGTCGCGGGGGACGCCGACGACGCCTTCGGGCACAGCCTGCTGGTGGCCGACGTCAACGGGGACGGCACCGACGAGCTGGTCGTGGGCGCGGTGGACGGACCGGGAACGGCGACGATCTTCGATCAGGTCGATCTGGAGCCGCTGAAGACCATCACGGGCGAGCCAGGCGGTGAGCTGGGCTGGGCCCTGGCGGGCTCGGCCGAGGGCCTGGTCGTGGGCGCACCCACGATGGGCGAGGTCCGAGGCTACGGCCACGACTTGAAGCTGGCCTGGACCTGGAACGGTCCCGGGGGCTCGGACGCGGGTCACGGCCTGGGCGCCATCGAGGGCTCGGGCGAGAGCTGGATCCTGGCGGCGTCCGACCTGGGCGAGGCGGTGTGGCTTGACGCCGTGGACGGCTCGGAACAGGGCGAGCTGGCGGGCTCGCGCGGCGGCGGCCAGCTCTTCGGGGCGGCCATCTGCGGCGCGGACACCGACGGCGACGGGACCGAGGAGGCCTGGCTGAGCGAGCCCGGCGACGGCGACGAGGGGCGCGTGTACGTGGCCCTGGCCGGCCAGATCGGCAAGGCCAGCCTGGCCCTGACCGGAGCCGAGGGCTACGGCTCGTCGCTGGTCAGCGCGGACTTCGACGGCGACGGCCTGGACGACGTCGCGATCGGCGGGTCGGTGGTCACGCTGCACTTCGAGGACCGGGGCGAGCAGGAGACGATGGGCCTGGCGGGCTCGGTCGCGGCGGTGCCGGATCTGGACGACGACGGCAGCGCGGAGCTGCTGGTCGGGGTCTCGTCCGAGGGCCGGGCGGTCCTGGTCATGGGCGGGGCCGCCTGCTGCGAGGAGGCCCTGGAGCTGGGGCCCATCGCGGTCAACGGCGTGCTCCAGGGCTACGGCGGCAGCGTGGCCGCGGGCGACCTCGAGGGCGACGGCGTGCTGGAGCTGGTGGTGGGCGCGCCGGCCTACTCGGGCCGAGGTGGCGACAGCCAGGTCTTCGTACATCGGGTCGACTACGAAGAGACGATCGAGGA
>CALGIB010000169.1 GCA_937915955.1 uncultured Pseudomonadota bacterium | reverse complement strand
CCGAGCCAAGGGCTTCTCGTCCAAGCTGAAGATCCGGCTCGTGGATGCCCCCGAGTTGACCGAGGGGAAGGAAGAGAGCGCCGCTCGGGTTGCCGCCAAGAAGGTCAGCAAGGCAGTCCGTGCCGCCACCAGCGTGGGTCTACGCATGGGACCGTCGCAGAAGCAAGCGGACAAGAGGGTCGAGGTTTTGGCTGCTGTAGAGCACCTGATGACCGACGACCAGAAAGAGTTGCTGGAGGCGTACCGAGAGTACGCAAATGTGATGCGCCGCGTTTCTGCGGCTGCCTCAAAGTGCAAGAACCCCAAGGAGTAGAGAGATGCCGCTTTTCGAGATCAAGAACTTCACCCGATACAACACGGAGGACTTGATCGCAATCTTCGACGCAATCGAGTCCCGGCTCACGACCGTTGAGCCCGGAGGGGTTTACATGTACTCCATGTACTCCCGGACGGGGAAGGTTGACGTTCAGATCAGCTCGACGGCGACCTTCAAGGACTACAAGCCGAGTCAGCACTTCAAGCTCCATAGGCCCTGGGACAACTCCCAGGGTCGCATGGTCTCAGTGCGGATCCGGCAGCACATCAAGGCGACGCCGGGCTGGAAGAGGGACCCGGACATCCGACTCGTCCCGCCGGAGATGATCCACGTGGATCCGCTCTCTGCGCTGGCTGCGGTCGAGGAGAACACCATTCCAGAGGAGATGCTGACCGCCCTCGTGACTCGCATCGCCAGCCTCTACAGCGAGGGAGTGGACAACCTGGCAGAGATCGTGGCGGCTTGTCCGGTGCGCATCCTGCCGAAGAGGGCTCGCACGGTCGGGGCTGCGGAGAAGCACAGGGTGGCGCGAGCTGCGGCCCGTAAGGCGTGGTCTTCGGGGAACTACGCTCTCAACCAGATCAACAGGTACACCGAGGACTTCACTCGTGAGCACGACAAGGCCTTCAGCCGCCTGAAGCGCTCGAAGGTGATCCCGAACGAGCGCGAACTGGCCATCTCTACTGCCTTCGAGCAGTTCCAGGCGGCCCACAACGACCTCTTGACTGTCCTTGCAGCTGCCTGCAAGGACGACGAGTAGAACCCAACCACCAAGTCCTCCCCGCGGGGAGGCGATCACAGGAGTAGAGAATGAAGATCAAGACCCTGGTGACTCACGTCATCGACCGCGCCATCGACAAGGTGGTGCAGCACGTCCACGCGGAGGACGACAGCCTGCTGATTCGGCTGGCCGCCAAGATCAATCCCGCCACGCTCGGAGAGCACATCGACGTCGACTACGAGGACCTCGCTCAGGCGATGGACGCTGCCAAGGTGGCACGCCACGTGGAGGTGGACACGGAGGACATCGCTCGTCACCTCGACATCGACATCACCGAGGTCGCCAATCATCTCGACACCTCTGACATCGCGGAGTGCCTCGATACCTCTGACATCGCTGACTACATCGACCTGGAGGGCCTCGCTGAGTACATCAACGTCCCGGCGCGGGATGTCGCTGAGCACATCGACTACGCGGTGCTGGCGAAGAGCCTCAACCCGATGGATGCCCTCGCAGCCAGTCAGGACGGCACGGACCCGGTGCAGGTGGTCGAGCGCCTGAACCTCGACAGCATCGCGGGGAAGCTCCTGGACGCCGCTGTGGACCGGCTGCTCATCCTCGCCAACAAGAGCGTCGAGGAAGACCTCGCGATCGAGCAGGCGAAGACCCAAGAGCAGGAGCGTTCGACTGTCCTGACCAACGGACAGACCGACTTGGCGACCTTCATCCCCTGACAGAGCCGCTCCCCTTCCGTCCGGGCTTCACTCGGGCGGTCGGGAAGCGCCTTTGGCGTGGACAGTCAACCAACGAGGAAGAGAATGAGCCTGAACTGGAACATCGGGGACGTGAAGGACTTTCGGGAGGTCTGCTACGAGCAGGTGACCGAAGAGGAGGCCAAGGAGGCTGGGACGAGCATCGCTGAGCTGCTGAACCACTCCAGCTTCATGGGCCCGAACTGGTACACCCCCGGAGAAAGCGAGCAGGAGAAGCTGGCCAACTCGGGGATCGCAGAGCGGCTGAGCCCCCTGACCAACTGCCTCATCTGGTCCACCATAAGCGTGGATCTGCGGGGCATCACGGAGGAGAACTACAGCGAGTTCTGGCTCCGCATCCACTTGCTGGAGAAGCTCACCGGGTGCTTCCTGAACGAGAAGGACCCGGAGACGGGCAAGTGGGGACCCCGCAAGATCACCCTGGACGAGATCAAGGCCCACATCGGCCTGAGCTGCAACGTCTCCCCCCTGAGCTGGCGGGAGTGGCTCAACAAGACGATGGACAACGTCCGGCGGGACACTCTTCGGAGTGTCGGTGAGAAGGACTCTCGCTCTGAGCCCTGGGCTCCGAAGCTGTCCCAGGTTGCTGCGGACACCTGTGAACAGATGGACTCCTTCGGCGAGGCGCTGGAGAAGCATGACTTGAGCGACGATGACGAGGAGAATCGCCGTCACGACCGTGACTACGGGAGGGTCTGCAAGATGCAGAACTGGCTCGCTGACGCAGCCGACACGTGGCAGGAGATCGAGGAGCGACTGGAAGCAGAACTCGAAGAGGCCGAGCAGGCCGAGGAGAAGGGAGCATGAAGATCCTGAAGAACTACACTCGCTACAACACGGAAGACCTCCAGGCTGTGTTGGACTTCGTGGTGTCCCTGCCGGACCTCTATCCGAAGAGGTACGGG
>CALGIB010000168.1 GCA_937915955.1 uncultured Pseudomonadota bacterium | reverse complement strand
CGCTCGACCTCGCTCAGGAGCACGGACTCGAGGTGCGGCTTGTGCTCGTCGATCTGCACGAGGCCCCCGCCGGCAGCTCGGATGGTGTCCACGGCGAGGTCCACCTGGTCCGGGCTGACCCGCTGCACCCAGGTGCGCCCGTCCTCGGCCACCCGCTCGCCCGGGAGGTCCGCGATCTCAGCGGCGGAGCGGTAGCGGATGTCGACGTGGCTGACGGTGTCCCCGACCAGCTCGGCCAGGCTCCCGACGCCCCGGAGCTGACCCTTGACCACGATGGCCACGCGGTCGCAGATGACCTCGACGTCGGCCAGGATGTGGCTGGAGAAGAAGACGGTCCGCCCTCGGTCCCGCTCCTCCAGGATGATGTCCCGGATGAGGGCGCGCCCCATCGGGTCCAGGCCGCTCATCGGCTCGTCCATCACCACCAGCTGTGGGTCGTTGATCAGCGCCTGGGCGACCCCCGCGCGCTGAAGCATGCCCTTGCTGAAGGAGCGCAGCGGCACCTCGGCGAAGCGCTCCAGCCCCACCCGCTCCAACAGCTCGCCCACGCGGCGCTCGAGCTGTGCCCCGCCCAGGTCGAAGAGCCTGCCGTAGAAGCGCAGGAACTCGCGGGCGGTGAGGTACTCGTAGAAGTAGGGCCGCTCCGGCAGGAAGCCGACGGCCCGGCGGGACTCGGGGTCCCGATGGTCCAAGCCCAGGACGGTGGCGCTGCCCTCGGTCGCGGACTGCAGCCCCATCAGGATCTTGATGGTGGTCGTCTTGCCGGCCCCGTTGGGACCGATGAAGCCGAAGCTCTGGCCGCGCTCGACGTCCAGATCCAGCCCGTGCAGCCCGACGTAGGGGATGCGGAAGAAGCCGCTCCGGTAGACCTTGCGCAGGCCTCGGGTCTGAATCACCAGATCGCTCACGCCTGCCCTCGTCTCCGCTTCCGCTCTCGCCAACGCCGGCGCAGCTCGTCGTCGCCCATCTTATCCAACCAGCGCTCGACGACCTCGTCCGGCGCCGCTCCCGCCGACCGCCAGTTGCAGCGGGTGCAGAGCGGACCGGAGCCCTCGAAGCGCCCGTCGACGTGGGCCTTGCGCCAGGCCTGGATGGTGTCGCCACTCCAGAGCTCGGCCAGCGGCGTCTCGCGCAGGTTGCCGATGCGGTTCTCGAGGTGCTCGTCGAGACAGCACACGGTGACGTCGCCGGTGACGTGCACCATCGGCGTGCTCCAGAGACCAGCGCAAGGAGGGCGTTCGCTCACTGCTTCCGGCCCACGACCTCTAGGGGCTGTGACTCGTTGCCGGACCAGTCGCTCACGAACACGCGGAAGCTGTAGTCACCGGCCTGCTCGCAGCGCACGTCGGCGGAGTTCTCGGAGAAGGCGCTGCTGCAGTAGCCCGAGGTGTTGCAGGCCACGAGGTCGTCCATGATCACGTTGCCCTTGAACAGCGCGTCAAAGCGGCCGTTCCAGATGTCCTCCAGCCCCTGGGGGTCGGTCACGTCGCACTCCAGCAGCCACTCGTAGCGCTCCTCGCCCGTGGTGTGCAGCCAGCAGTAGGCGTCGCAGGACCGGATGACCGGCGCGTCCGGGTTGGGGGCGTCGGTGTCGTCCGTGTCCTGGCTGTCGTCGGCGACCTGCGAGTCCTCCAACTCCGTCGAGTCCAGGCTCTCGGGCTGGCTGTCCTCTTCGCTCACCGGCGTGCAGGCCAGGATGGCGCTGATCCACAGCATCACGTCTCCTGGGTGCCGGTCACAGGCTACCAGCGCAGCAGAGCGGCGTCGACCAGCACCACTCCGCCCCCAAGGAAGACCACCTCGAGCACCGACTCCTGGCCCTCGGCCCGAGCTGGGAGGGTGAGCTGGGTGGCGGCGAGATGGCGGTCGAGCACGGCCAGCTCCCCGCCGTCCAGGTCGGCGGCGGTCAGCGTGCGGGTGGCCACCGTCTCGCCATCGACCTGCCAGCGCAGCTCGACGAGGTCGAGCTCGGAGGCCTCGCCCTCGGAAGGCAGGCCCAGCGCCACCTGAGCTCGCACCGGGCTGGCGGCCGGCACACCCTCGGGCAGCGTGAAGCGAGCCATCACCCCCGCCTCGCCGTCCGCGCTGGACAACCGGGCGACGCCGTCCCAAGCGCTCTCGGCCCAGCCCGCGCTGACGCTGGCGCTGCCCGCAGGACAGTCCAGGCAGGACTCGGCCTGCAGCCAGACCGCGTCGCCGCCCTGGGCCACCCACTCCAGGGCCGCCTGGCTCACGTAGGGAAAGGGCATCGGACGCAGCCCGCCCTGAACGTGGTGGGTGGGCGAGGGCGACGGATGGTCCAGATCCCAGGACAGCCAGCCCCCGAGGTGCCCCGCCTGCAGGGCCGCCTCGAAGGCGCGCAGGTGGCTGGGCGAGGTCACGGTGTCCTGGTCGTTGCCCAGCTGCAGCACCCGGCCGCTCAGCGAGCCCGAGGCCGCCAACGACACCGGATCGACCTGATCCCGCCAGGCCTGATCGCCGCCG
>CALGIB010000167.1 GCA_937915955.1 uncultured Pseudomonadota bacterium | reverse complement strand
TCACCGGCCACATCTTCCCGGGGCACGCCCCCGAGGGCGGCGTGGCGCTGCGCACCATCCTGGGCGGCGCGCTCAACCCGATGCAGGCCAGCCTGGACCCCGCCGAGCTCAGCGCCATCGCCCGACGCGAGAACGAGCGCCTGCTCGGCAAGCTGCCACCGTCGCGGGTCGAGCGGGTCTACCAGCACCGCCGCGGCATCCCCCAGTACGTGCTGGGGCACCCCGGGCGAGTCGCCGCGATCCGCGAGCGCGAGGCCCAGCACCCCGGCCTGTTCCTGACCGGCAACCACCTGCAGGGCATCGCCGTGAAGAACTGCATCGCGGACAGCCGGCGCTGCGCGGAGCGTGTCCTGGAGCACCTGGCGTGATCTACCTCGACCCCGCGGACGCCATCTGGATGCGCGCGATGAAGCGCCTGGGCTGGAAGCTGCGTCGCGACGACGCCGTCTACGCCAGCTGGGACGGGGTCGACACCCTGACCATCTGCACCCCGGACGAGTTCGACCCGGACGACTGCCTGGCCCAGATGGTGCTGCACGAGATCGCCCACGCCATCGTGGCCGGCCCGGAGCTCTACAAGGTCCAGGACTGGGGCCTGGAGAACATCGACGACCGGGACCTGGTCAACGAGCAGGGCTGCCACCGCCTGCAGGCCTGGCTGCTGGGCCGCTGGGGCTTGCAGTGGGTGCTGAGCCCGGCCACCGATCACCGGCCCTACTACTTCGCGCTGCCCAACGACCCGATGGCGCCGGGCTCGGATCCCGCCATCCCCATCGCCAACCAGGCCCGGCTGCGCGCTCTGCAGGAGCCCTGGAACAGCGTCCTGGAGGAGGCCTTCGCGGCCACCGCCGCCCTAGCGGCCCTGGTGCCCAGGGACAGCGGCACGATCTGGGACCGGGCCCTGCCGCCCCACCCCACCCGCCTGCCGCCTCGGGCCGAGGGCCGCTGCGGGGGCTGCGCCTGGCGCGACGACGAGGGCCTCTGCCTGCAGGCCGATCAGCGCGTGGCCGCCGAGCAGAGCGCCTGCGTGCGCTGGGAGCCGCCGCTGACGCTCGAGGACTGCAAGCGCTGCGGGGCCTGCTGCGGCGAGGGCTTCCACCGGGTCGAGCTCGAGGCCTCCGAGGCCGCGCTGCCCGGGGCCGTGACCGACGAGTTCGGTCCCCACCTGCCTCGGCCCGAGGGCCGCTGCGTGCAGCTCGAGGACAGCGGCCTCTGCGCGATCTACCCGGCCCGGCCTCGCTCCTGTCGGGAGCTGGAGCCCAACGGGCCGGCCTGCCGTGAGGCGCGGTGGCGGGTCGGCCTGCAGACGGGGACCGACGTCAGCGCAGGATCACCGGCGAGCTGACCGCCCAGCCCTCCCCCCGCGCCACGGCGAGCGCCCAGAGCGCCCCCTGGAACTCCAGCCGCAGGACCTGGTCGGGGGGACCCTCGGCCAGCAGCTCGCCGTCCACCCAGAGCTCGATCTGCTCGACCGGCTCGGCCCGCCGCGCCGAGAGCTTCACCGTCGCCAGCCAGGGCTGGACGACCCGAAGCCGGCGCTCCACCGTGAGCTCCAGCAAGGGACCGCTGGTCGCGACGCTCTGCCCGGTCAGCAGGCCCCGCTCGGCGGCCGCCACCGAGGGCAGCGTGCGCAGATCCGCGGGGGTCCAGGTCAGCGGCCCCGCGAAGCCCACGATCCAGCCCTGATCGAGCAGGTCGATCAGCTCCTCGAAGTCGTCGACGCTCGCCAGCCGGACCAGGTCCGGCCGGTCCGTCCACTGGGCCAACCAGATCGGGCTGGCCCGCACCCAGTCCATGTCGACGACCGTCACGCGGTCCGGCTGCTCGTAGCCGTCGGCCAGCGCCAGCACGTCCTGGGCCGACAGGCCGGACCACTTCACCGCCCCGTGGCCGCTGCGCTTCTCGTTGGCGCTCCAAGGCCAGGACCAGACGGTGCCCGCGTCTTCCGTGCGCGCGGCCGAGCCCGCCTCGACCCGCAGTCGCCCCTGCGTCCAGTCGTTCTGATACGGGCGACCGACCTCGTTCGGGGGCGCCTGGAGCGCGAAGCCGACGCCCGCAGCGGCCGCCAGGCGCAGGTCGTCCAGCTGCTCGGCGCGCGCGTCCACAGCCGGGAAGGGGGCCCGAAACAGGTCGGCCAGCAGCCACTGGTCGCTCGAGAACGCGCGCTCCAGCACCACCTGCTCGACCACCTGGCCGGAGACCTGCAGCTCGCCCGACCAGGGCTCCAGCAGCGGCCCGGCCTCGACCTCGACCCAGAAGCGCCCCTCGCCGAGCGGCAGGGCCTCGGGCCGCAGCCCCTGACCCCAGGACCGGCCCTCGACCGTGATCCGAGCGGGCACCTCGTGGCCCTGGTCGTCCACCACCCTCAGGCTCAGCCAGCCCTCGCCGCCCGGCTCCAGATCCAGGTCCAGGCCTGGCCGCGCGGGCTCCCCCGGCGCGAAGCCCTCGGCCTGGCAGACCAGGAGGTCACCCAGCTGGAGCTCGGCCGAGAACTCGGCGGGCAGGCGATCGACCAGCTCGCCGTCCAGCAGCACGTCGACGTGGTCGCCCGCGCACACCCCCGAGACCTCGAGCTCTCCGGGCAGCGCCTCGTGCACCTCGTCCCAGCTCCCCGCGCTCAGGCGCGTCACGCCTTCGAGCAGCTGGGCACCGCCCAGGTCGGTCCAACCGGTGGCGTCGCTGCGCCAGGCCAGCTCGTCCCTCAAGAAGCCGGGGCCCGCGGCCTCGGTCCGGCGGTCCCCGTGCAGGTACAGGCCCTCGCTGCCCTCCAGCTCCAGCACCCGGCTGTCCGCTCGCAGCCGATAGGTCAGCGAGCGCTCGACGCCGTCGTCCAGACCCGGCCCGGTCAGGCGGATCCAGGCTCCGTCGTCGGTCCCGGTCTCGACCAGCCGAGGCCGGATCCAGGCGCCGTCCAGCAGCGGCACCGCCTCCCAGAGCCAGTCTGCGCGGCCCGCGGGCGCCACGTCGACCAGGGTGCCGCCGGGCAGATCGAGCACGGTCAGGGCCTCGCTCGGGTTGCGCACGACGACCGTCAGGCGGCTGTTCTGAAGGATCCAGTCGCCGCGGCGCGCCGCGCTGTTGCTGGGGCTCTCGTCGTCGCAGCCCCAGGCTTTGACGCGCACCTCGCCCTCGCCGGGCTCCAGCGGCTCGCAGGTGAAGCCAGGCTCGAAGACCTCCTCGAACAAAGGCGGTCCACACCCGAGCAGCCAGGTCAGAGCGAGCAAGGCGCTACTCGCGGCTGTCCTCGCCCACCAGCTTGATGCCGACCGGGACGAGCTTGCACTTCTTGGCCCAGCCGGGGGCCTCGGGCGCCATGTCCGAGAACCAGAAGGTGCGCATCTCGCCGGACTTGACGGGGACCTTCCACTCCTCCTCGATGGGCATGTTGCCGGGCGCCGACGGCGCCACCAGCGGCCACTTGTCGATCTCGATGGGGGCCCCATCGCTGCCCAGGTGCTGCAGCTCCATGTTCAGCGTCTCGACGGCGCCTTGGCCCTTGTAGGTCACCTCGGCCGTCCACATGAAGCCGTCCAGCGGGCCGTCGGGGTCCTCGGCCAGGTTGATGGGCTCCATCTCGCAAGGGCCGATCTCCAGATCGCTGCGGTGCTCCATCATCTTGATGCGGCGCCGGGCCTCCTGCTTGCGCTTCTTGTCGCCCTTCGGGTACTCCTCGAGGTAGGCGTTCCAGGCCTCGCCCGTGTTGAGCGACAGGGCCTCGTCGTACAGGAAGGTCTCCCGCTCCTCCAGCGCGCTCGCCACGTGCTGGGCGTTGGTGTCGGCCTGGTACTTGCTCAGGTACAGGTCGTAGCCCGCCAGCGTCTTCTCGCTCCGCGCCCTCTCGAGGTACAGCTCCTCGAGGTGGATCCGGGCCAGGGTCACGTTCGGATCGTTGGGGGCCTCGGCGAGGAAGGCCTCGTAGGCCTCGATCGTGTCCTGCTTCTGGACTTCGTGGAAGCTGGGGCCGCAGGCGACGAGGGCGACGAGGGCGACCAGGGCGAGCGAGAGCGTGCGCATGAAGGACTCCAGGGAAGGCCCCGGCATATCACGCTGCGCGCTCAGAACACGGTGGCGACCAGGGTGACCAGGCCGACGTGGTCGGCCTTGACGTAGCCCTCGACCGGGTCGGTGTCGTAGCTGAGCTTGTAGCTGAGCTTCACGGACATCTGCTTGGTGAGCTGGTTGCTCAGGCCCATCGCGTTGACGAGCCGGGTGTCCTTGGGGTCCTGCACGTTCACGAAGACCTCGAGGTCGTCGACCAGCACCAGGCCGCCGGTGATGCGCTGCTGGACCGTGAGACCCACGCGCGCCGAAGGCTTCCAGTCGATCTCGGGCTCGACGCCCTCGGCGTAGTCCTCGCGGGCCAGGTCGAAGCCCAGCTCCGCCCGAACCAGGGTGATGGCCTGCTCCTCCTTGTCCTTGCTGAGGAAGACCAGGTAGCTGTAGCCCCACTGCCCGTTGTAGCGGCTGTCGTAGCCGGCGTAGGGGTCGGTGTAGGCGCCGGCCAGCGAGTACAGCGAGCCCCGCTCGGTCATGAAGCGGTCGTAGCGCAGCAGGGCCTGGGCCTTCCTGGCGGTCTCGATCCGCGCGGCCTCGCGCTCCTCGTCCGAGAGCGTGCCGTCGCCGTCGCCGTCCAGCTTGGCGCTGCCCAGGATGAGCCCGCCCTTGGAGCTGATCTGGTTGCGGTGGAAGCGGTAGGCCGCCGCGTAGCTGGTGGTCAGCGTGCGGGTGTCCGTGTTGCCGGCGGACCAGGCGCCCCCCAGCTCCGCCGCCAGCTCGCCCTCGGGCTTCTCGAAGGGCTCCTCGACCGGCTCGGCCGGGTCCACGAAGACGTCGTCGGCGAGCGCCAGGGAGACGAGGAGCAAGGAGGTCATCGCTTGCCCCGTAACCCCCGACGGAGCACTTCGAGGGCACCCGGGGCGAGCTGGTTGGCGGCGTCCAGCGTGGTGACGTTCTCGTCCCGGGCGATCT
>CALGIB010000166.1 GCA_937915955.1 uncultured Pseudomonadota bacterium | reverse complement strand
GCCGCAGCCGCGAACATGCTGTCGGCCGCCACGGACATGCGCATCCGCATCGACGAGCCGACCAGCTTCCAGGACCTCGTGTCCCGCGCCAACGCGTCGCTGCTGAGCGTGAACGCCGGCTACGAGGAGCTGACCCGCAAGCTCGAGCAGCTGCTGGCGGAGAAGGAGGACCTGACCCGCAAGCTGCAGACCAGCAACCAGGAGCTCTTCCGCCTGGCGACGACCGATCCGCTGACGAGCCTGCTCAACCGCCGCGCCTTCATGGACGCGCTGCGCAAAGAGCTCTACAAGGTCGAGTTCAGCTCGCCGCGGCAGCCGATGTCTCTGCTGATGCTGGACATCGATCACTTCAAGCGCGTCAACGACAGCTGGGGCCACGCCGCGGGGGACGCCATCATCAAGATGGTGGCCTCCAGCCTGAAGGACTGCACCCGCGACGTGGACCACGTCGGTCGCCTCGGGGGCGAGGAGTTCGCGGTGCTGCTCCCCGGCACGGACGAGCACGGCGCGCGCATCGTCGCCGAGCGCATCCGCAGGTCGGTGGAGGCCGCGAGGGTCGGGGCTGGCGCAGGCGAGCCGATCCGGGTGACGCTCAGCGCGGGCGGAGCGACCCTGTCCCCCGGTCAGGCCGTGCCGACGCCTGACGGCGTGCTCAACTCCTCGGACACCGCGCTCTACGCGAGCAAGGAGCGAGGACGCAACAGGGTGAGTTGGGCGCGTTAGCTGCCCTGGCATGATCGATGCCCAGCCTCACCCCCTCCTCGACGCCTGGATCCTCGAGGCCAGGCTGCCCGCCGCGCTGGCCGAGGTGAGCTCGCCGGACCCGCTGCTCGTGGCGCTGGCGGAGGGCCCACCCCAGACCGACGAAGCGCTCAAGACGGCCGTCCGCGGGCTGCTGCGCCACGGCGGGTTCAAGCCCTCCGGGCGCAACAAGCCTGCCAGCGAGTACCTGCTCAAGGCCGCGGAGGGCGGCTTCTTGAAGCCCATCAACGCCGTCGTCGACATCTGCAACGTGGTCTCCCGCGACCACGGCCTGCCCATCAGCGTCGTCGACCTGGATCGCACCGACGGCGCGCTGCACATCCAGGTGGTCCAGGCCGGCAGCTACCTGTTCAACGCCTCGGGCCAGGAGCTGAAGCTGGACGGCCTGCTCTGCCTGCACGACCAGTCCGGGCCCTGCGCGAACGCGGTCAAGGACTCCCAGCGCACCAAGACCCACGACGGCACGCGGCGGGTCCTCGCTGTCATCTGGGGCAGCCACGAGGTCCCCGGGCTCGCCGAGCGCACCTGCCTCGCCTACGCGGACTGGCTGGGTCGGCTCGGGGCCGAAGTCCGCAGCGGACCTGCGCTCCCTCGTTGACAGGGCTCGCGGGCGAGGCCAAGATCCCGCATCGCTCCCCTGCCGCTCGCTGCCCGTCCGCTCCCTGGACCTCCCCCGCAGCCGCCCCTCCCCCTCCTCCCCCCTCCGGCATGGCCCACCTCGACCTCAACGACCTGAAGGCCCGGTCCCTGGCGGAGCTCATCCAGCTCGGTCACGAGCGGCGCATCGATCACGCCGACAGCCTCGGTCACCAGGACCTGCTGTCTGGCCTGCTGCGGGCTGAGCTGGACCACCGTCGCGACGTCTCCGGCACCGGCGTGCTCGAGGTCCTGCCCGACGGCTTCGGCTTCCTGCGCGACCTGGCCGCCAGCTTCCAGTCCGGCGCCCACGACATCTACGTGTCGCCCTCGCAGATCCGACGCTTCAACCTGCGCAACGGCGATCAAGTCAGCGGCCTGGTCCGCGCGCCCAAGGAGAACGAGCGCTACTACGCGCTGGTCAAGGTCTCCTCGATCAACGGCAGCGACCCCGACGACGCGCGGGACACGAGGGCCTTCGAGAGCCTGACGCCGATGTTGCCTGAGCGCACCTGGACCCTCGAGCACCGACCCCAGGCCCTGGCCTGTCGAGCCGTCGATCTCCTGGCCCCGCTCGGCGTCGGACAGCGCGCGCTGCTGGTGGCCCCGCCACGCTGCATGCGGCGCCGGCTGCTCCGGGACCTCGTCGATGGCCTCTCCGCCAACCACCCCGACGCCGAGATCCTGGTCGCGCTCCTGGCCGAGCGCCCCGAGGAGCTGACCGAGTTCCAGCGGACCAGCACCGCCACCGTGGTGGGCACCACCTTTGACGAGCCCCCGGCTCGCCACCTCCAGGTCGCCGAGATGATCCTGGCCAGGGCGCAGCGCCTGGTCGAGCACGGGCGGGACGTCGTCCTGGTCGTCGACTCGCTCTCCCGCCTGGCCCGCGCCAGCGGGGCCCCTGAGGGCGGACAGCTCAGCAGCGCCATGATGCTGCCCAAGCGGCTGTTCGGTGCCGCCCGCCGCACCGAGGAGGCGGGCTCGCTGACCGTCCTGGCCACCTGCCTCGACTCCACGGGCTCGCGCCTGGATCAGCACCTGCTCGAGGAGCTGGCGGACACCGCCAACTGGGAGGCCTGGCTCTCGCCCGAGCTGGCCGCCCGGCACGTCTACCCGGCCCTGGATCCCGATCGGACCGCGAACCTCCGCCTGGATCGAGTGGCCCCGGCCTCCCAGGAGAGCGCTCGAAGGGCCCGCGACGCCTGCTGCGAGCACGGCCTGGACTGGCTCCTACGGCAGCTCGACCAGCACCCGACGAACGCCAAGGTCAGCTCCACCCTGGCCGCTTGACAAGCCGAGCTGGATCGGTCATTAGGCGTCGTCTTGCCCCAGGGCACCAGATCGCCCGGCAACCGGAGCTTCCCATGAAGACTGATACCCACCCTGAGTTCCGCCTGGTCTGCTTCACGGACATCACCTGTGACTTCCAGATGGTGGCCGGCACGACCATGGACCCCAAGAAGTTCGACGGAACGGTCGAGGTCGACGGCGTCGAGTACCCCCTGGTGAAGGTGGACATCTCCTCGGCCAGCCACCCCTTCTTCACGGGCACCCAGAAGCTGATGGACACCGAGGGTCGCGTGCAGCGCTTCCTGCGCAAGTACGGCATGCCCTCCCAGGCCTAGCGCCTTCGCAGCCCCCGCTCCTCGGCCCAGGCCGGAGGCGGGGGTTTCGTGTATCTGCTCCCACCCCCCGAATCGTCCGCCCGGAAGTCCCATGTTCGACCGCCTCGACGTCATCGTCGGCCGCCACGGAGAGCTTGAGCGCATGCTCATGGATCCGGCGATCACGGGGGACCGGACCCGGATGCGCGAGGTCTCCAAGGAGCACTCCGATCTCTCGCCGATCGTGGCCGCCTACCTGCGCCACCAGAGCATCCGCGAAGAGCTGGCCGACCTCGAGGAGCTGCTCGAGGACCCGGACATGAGGGAGATGGCGGCCGAGGACAAGGCCAGGCTGCTGCGCGAGTCGGCCACGCTCGAGGCCTCGCTGCAGCTGCTGCTGCTTCCCAAGGACGCCTACGACGGGCGCAACATCCTGCTCGAGATCCGGGCCGGAACCGGCGGTGACGAGGCGGCGCTGTTCGCGGCCGACCTGTTCCGCATGTACCAGCGCTTCTGCACGGCCAAGGGCATCAAGGTCGAGGTGCTCTCCACCAGCGAGGGCACCGTCGGCGGCAGCGGCGGCAAGAGCGCGTCCGGCTTCAAGGAGATCATCAGCCTGATCACGGGCGACACGGCCTACAGCCACCTGAAGTTCGAGTCCGGCGTGCACCGCGTCCAGCGCGTGCCCCTGACCGAGACGCAGGGCCGCATCCACACCTCGGCGGCCACCGTGGCGGTGATGCCCGAGCCCGAGGAGGTGGAGATCAACGTGCCCGACAGCGACCTGCGCATCGACGTGTTCCGCGCCAGCGGACCCGGCGGTCAGTCGGTCAACACGACCGACTCCGCCGTGCGCATCACGCACAAGCCCACGGGCCTGATCGTGATCTGCCAGGACGAGAAGTCCCAGCACAAGAACAAGGCCAAGGCCATGAAGGTCATGGTCGCGCGGCTGTTCGAGCGTCAGGAGGCCGAGCGGCACGCTGAAGAGGCCGCCCAGCGCAAGGATATGGTCGGCTCCGGCGACCGCAGCGAGCGCATCAGGACCTACAACTACCCGCAGAACCGGGTCACCGATCACCGCATCAACGTGACGGTCTACAAGCTGGATCGGGTGCTCGAGGGCGAGCTGGACCACCTGGTCACGCCGCTGACCGCCAACCACCAGGCGAAGCTCATCGAGGAGCAGGGCGAGGCCTGATGCTGAGCCTGCTCGAGGTCCTGGACCGCACCACCGAGTACCTCGGTCGGCGAGGCATCGAGCGGCCCAAGTTCGAGGCTCAGCTGCTGCTGGCGCACGTGCTGCAGGTCGAGCGCCTGCAGCTGTTCATGCAGTTCGACCGGCCGCTGACCACCCTCGAGCTGGCCGACCTGCGCGAGCCGGTGCGGCGCCGTGGGCGGGGCGAGCCCTACGCCTACATCGTCGGCGTGCAGGAGTTCTGGTCGCTGGAGTTCGAGGTCGCCGAGGGCGCGCTGATCCCCCGACCCGACACGGAGACGCTGGTCGAGCAGGCGCTGAAGCACCTGCCCAAGGGCGAGGAGCTCTTCCTGGCGGATGTCTGCGCCGGCACCGGCTGCGTGGGCATCGCGCTGGCCACCGAGCGGCCCGAGCTCAAGGTCTACGCCACCGAGCTCTCGGAGGCAGCCACGGGCTTGCTGCGGAAGAACGTGGCCCGTCACGGGCTGGACAAGCGCGTCGCGGTGCTGCGCGGCGACCTGATGGCGCCCATCCCCCAGCACCGCCCGGTGGACGTGGTGGTCAGCAACCCGCCCTACATCGCCACGGGTCAGCTGGCGGGCCTGGCGGTGTCCAGCTTCGAGCCGCGACTGGCCCTGGACGGCGGGCGAGACGGCCTGGACGTCTACCGCCGGCTGGTGCCCCAGGCGGCCGCCCGAGCGCGTCGCGCGGTGCTGATGGAGATCGGCCACGACCAGGGCGCCGCCGTGACGCAGCTCTTCAGGGAC
>CALGIB010000165.1 GCA_937915955.1 uncultured Pseudomonadota bacterium | reverse complement strand
GCGTGATGCGCCGCCGAGCGAGACCGTGATGGCCTCGCAGTTGTAGACGATCCCACCGATGCGGAGCGAGCCGCGTCCAGCGATGTCTTGACCAGCCATGATCTACCCCTACGCGCCGGCCACTTCGGCGTCGGCCGCATCGACATGGTCGAGAACCGGATCGTCGGCCTGAAGTCGCGCGAGGTCTACGAGGCCCCCGCCGCCACGCTCCTGCACATGGCCCACACCGAGCTCGAGCGCATCTGCCTGGACCGTCAGACCTTCAACTACAAGCGCAAGCTGTCCCAGGACTTCGCGAACCTCATCTACGACGGCCTGTGGTTCAGCCCCCTGCGCGAGTGCCTGATGGCCTTCCTCGAGGAGAGCCAGCGCACGATCACCGGCGAGGTCCGCATCCGCGTCTCGGCCGGCCTGGCGCGGATCACCGGTCGCCGCAGCCCGTATTCGCTCTACGACGAGGGCCTGGCCACCTACAGCCACGGCGACACCTTCGATCGCAAGTCCGCCGAGGGCTTCCTGGCGCTCTACGGCCTGCCCTACAAGACCGTCGCCGAGGTCCGCCGCAAGGCCGGCCGGCCCGGCTACAAGAAGAGCAAGCGCGACTGAGCCAGGGTTAGCCTGCGCGCATGCGCTACCTGGTCGAGGCCGCCATCCAGCTCCCGTGGGCCACCTGGCTGCCGGGTCCTGTGGCCTCGGAGAGCGGTCGAACGGCGCGCATGCACCTGGCCGCGGTGGTGGACTGCGAGCTCCAGGACGAGCTGCTCAGCTGCGAGATCGAGGACGCCGTCCTGCGCACCGAGGCCGTGGTCCAGGACCGCGGAACGCTGCACGACGAGACGCAGGGCCTGGCCTGGGGGCTGGGCGGCAACCGCTTCGAGGTGGCCTACGGGGACGGCCTGCTCGCCGGCACCCCTCGCTTGCAGCAGCGGGCGGGCTTCACCAGCGACAGCGTCCTGCTGGCCGAGGAGCTCCTGGGCCGGGCGCTGATCGGCCTCGAGCTGCCCGAGCCCGGCACGCAGCGCGAGAGCGAGCTGGGCTACGTGCCCCAGGCCCGAGGCGCCAGCGCGGTGAGCGTGCTGCACAGCCTGGACGGAGCGCTGCTGACGAGCACCGCCCAGGGGAGCCTGCGCACCCACGACGGCCAGGTCTTCGCGCTCCAGGGCTCGGCCACCACGCTGGTGGACGACCACGGCCTGGTCGAGAAGCGCTGGTGGGCCATCGCGAAGCCCAGCGCCTCGGCCACCAGCCGGGACTCCTACCTGCAGGGCGGCCTGGCCCGCCGCCTGGACGAGGGCGAGGACCCCCTGCTCCAGCTGCAGAAGGGCGAGGAGGTGCTGGGGCTCCAGGGCAGCGCGTGGAGCCTGGCCTCCGGCGCGACCTGGACCCCGGATCTGGTCCTGGATCTGGGCCAGGAGTGGCCCCCCTGGGTGCTCTCGGCCCGGGGCGCCGCGCTGGTCGACCGGCGCGTGGAGCACAGCCTGGCCGGCGGGGGCGAGCTCTGGCTGCAGGCCGACACGCCGCTGGGGCTGGGCTTCGACGCCGGCGGGGCCTGGCACAGCGAGCGCGAGCACGAGGTCTTCCCCACGGCCTTCCCCGTGAAGGTGCGCGAGGGCCTGGTCGGCTTCCACTACCGCCCGCCCGAGGACGACTGGGCCCCTCGCCTGGGCCTGTCCTGGGGCGCCAGCCAGCGCCGCTACGCCTACGCGACCCCCGAGGCGATCTGGATCCCGACCCTGTCCGCGGAGCTGGGCTTCGAGGGCCACATGGACCGCCTCGCCGCGGGCCTCTTCGTGCGGGGCCGCATGGACGTCGCGCCCACGACGCTGCTGCTCGCCACCCGGCGCGAGGGCCTCGACAGCATCTCGCTGCAGGCCGGCCTGCAGGTCCGCGCGGAGCTGAAGCGATGGGACTGATGCTGCTGAGCCTGCTGGCCTGCGGGCCGAGGACCGTGACCTACGGCTGCTGGCCCGACGAGGACGGCGACGGCTGGGGCGACCGCGGGGCCGAGCCGATGTCCTGCACGCTCTCGGGCGTGGTGGGCAACAACGAGGACTGCGACGACCAGGATCCCGAGGTGGGCGCCTGTCAGCGCGAGAGCTGAGGGACCCTCAGATGTCCAGGCAGGCCTCGACGCCCCAGCCCTGGTCGTAGTCCACCAGGAAGCACTGCACCGAGCGCTCGTAGGTCGTGCTCATGTTCTCGGAGGCGCGGGTCCACTCGAGGTGCGCCGTGATCTCGGCCTCGCCCACGTCCGAGCGGGTCTGCAGGCCGCTGCAGCGCACGACCGTGGCGTCGTCCACCTCGCCGCCGTCGCTGAGGACCAGGGAGTGCCCGCGCAGCCAGCGCTGGGAGAGCTCGCAGGCCTCGTCTTCGTTGAGCCCACAGGCGGTCAGGAGCAGGAGCGAGATCATGGGCCGCTCGTAACTCGAGGCAGCGCGTCCAGCCGCTCGCCCACGCGCAGGGCCAGCTCCGCGGCCAGCTCGGGCCGGCCCGCGGCGATCAGCTCCCGGTCGGCCAGGACCCAGATCAGCAGCCACAGCTCGGGGCTCTCGGGGTCCTCGAGCAGGCGCTCGAAGCGGGGCCCCTGACCGCCCTGGAGGTGCCGCACGCGCTCCTCGAGCTTGCCGCTGGCCGGCAGCCCGGAGAACAGCGCCGCCGTGATCTCCTCGCTGCGCGCAGCCAGGCGGACCCGGGCCTCGGCCCGCTGGTCCTTGCTCGCTCGCAGCGCTCGCCGCGTGCGCCAGGTCACGAGCTCCTCGACGGCCACCCGGGCCGCGACCAGCAGCTG
>CALGIB010000164.1 GCA_937915955.1 uncultured Pseudomonadota bacterium | reverse complement strand
CGCAGGAGCTCGGGGTCCTGCAGCGGGTGGCCCTGGCCCAGGCCCTCGAGCTCGGCGCAGACCCGGGGCAGCAGCGCCTCGATGCGCGCGTGCTGCTCGCTCATGCGCTCCAGCGCCTCCAGCGGCGGCGAGGGGAGCTGCAGCAGCCGAGGCAGCAAGCTCTGCTCCTCGTCGGTGGCGTGCAGGGGCAAGGCGTCGCGGAAGTAGGTCAGGCAGGCCTGGGCGGTGGGGACGACGCGCTCGTCCTCGCTGGGCGTGGAGCAGAGGGCGACCAGGCCCCCGCTGAAGCGACGAATCCGACTGTGGCAGGCCATCAGCAGCTCGAGGATCTCGGGGCTCAAGGGGTATGGCTCCTCAGCAGCGGCTCGACCAGGCTGGCGGGCAGCCGCTCCATGCGGTTGAAGGTCGCGCGCTTGCCGGCGCCCAGCACGTTGGGGTTGTTGAAGGCCCAGACGACCTCGCCCGCGGGGGTGACCTCGATCGCGCGCCCCTTGTCGGACACGGCGATCAGGGTGTTGCCGTTGTCCAGGCGCTGCGCGCTGCCTCGGCTGGCGGTGTAGAGGTCCTCGGGCGGGTCGGCCTTGTACTCCCAGACCACCGTGTCGGTGCGGGGATCCAGCTCGAGCACGCGCGACCAGCCGCGGCCGAGGCCGTTGTCGAAGAGCAGGACGTTGCCGTTGGCCAGCATGCTGGGGTCGTGGGGGCCGCTGATCTCCCCCGGGCCCCAGGCCCAGACCGCGCGCTCCTGCTCCAGGTCGAGCACGAAGATCAGGTCCTGGTGGCGGGAGCAGGCCAGCAGGTTGCCCTGCTCGTAGATCGGGCCCGCGTGTTCGCTGGGCGGCAGCAAAGACAGCGCGTTGACGTGCAGCAGGTCGACGTGCTCCAGGCCGTTGGCGGAGTTCGGCTGGACCCCGCGCAGGGTGTGCACGCTGGGGTCGGCGAGCAGCATCTCGGTGATCGAGCGGCTGCTCAGGATCTCGCCGTCCGGGCTCAGGGCCGTGATCCGGTCGTCGCGGAAGGTGAGCCCGGGCTGGATCTCCGGGATCTCCCGGTACTCGAAGTCCAGGGCCAGGAGCTGCCCCTCGGGCGTGGTGGTGACGTCGTGGTGGGCGTTCAGCGAGGCCTGCCAGATCAGCTCGCTGTCCCACGACAGCTTCATCAGGGCGCGGCTGGAGTCGACGTGGGTGTTGTTCTGCCGAGGGCTGGCGGTGGAGCCCACCACCAGCAGGCTGCCGTCGGGCTGCAGGAGGGCCCGGGTCCAGGCGCCCTCCGCGCCGTAGCTCCAGGTGTGCAGGAGCTCGCCCTGGGCGTCGATCAGGTCCGCCCGGCGCAGGTTGCGGGACACGAACAGGTTGTAGCCGGGGGCGCTGCGCCGGGGGTCGATGAGCTCCAGGCCCGAGGTCAGGCCCCCGTCGTCCTCTGCGGCGTCCAGGTAGCCGAGCGCCCGGAGCTGATCGACGGCGCTGGCCCCGATCGGCGCGGCCGGCGCGGGGATCTCGGGGCCGCCGGAGCAGGCGAGCGCGATGAGCGACAACATGCGGCGATCCTAACGACCGAGGTAGCGCCGGGTGGCCCGCGCGGGGTCCAATCGTGGCAGGGAGGAGAGAGGTTCCATGGTCCTGACGTTGCTGGCCTGCGGCCAGGTGCAGCTGCCCGAGCCGGACGCGGGCGAGATCGGGCGGGCGCTGAAGGCCAGGGTGCCGATCGCCTGGGTGGGCACGCTGACGCAGCAGGCGCTCGAGGGTCAGGGCGGCGAGTGTGTGGTCTGGGAGACGCCCTGCGGTGAGGCCCCCTGCGCCGGCGTGTTCGTCATCGAGGTGGGCGAGGACTGCCCGCTGCCCATGGCGGCGGCCGCCAGCGGCGACGTGACCGTGACGGTGGACTCGACGGGGCTGTTCGGGGCCGCCTTCGGGGAGCTGCGGGACGACGGCCGAGGCCTGCGCATCGAGCGGGTGGACGGGGCTGTGGTCAGCCGAGGCGGCGACGGCTTGATCGAGATCGGCTTCGCGGACGAGGAGCTGGACATGGACGCCGAGGACAGCGAGGTCGAGGTGCTCAACAGCGGCTACGTCATCGAGGTGGACGACGCCGGCACCCTGAGCACCCAGGACGACGCGGTGGTCATCAGCGGCGCGCGGCAGTGGGTCAAGGCGGGGGACTCGGCGCACGCCTTCCAGACCGCGCTGGACGCGGAGCTCGACGGCCGCTGTCGGGCCAACCCCGTCGCGGGCCAAGGCCTGGTGCAGGAGGCGGGGGCGGGCGACGACTTCGACGCGCAGGTCGCCACGAACCTGGTGATCGTGGAGTTCGACGCGGAGTGCGACGGCACGGCCACGGCCTACGGCGGCGGCACCAGCGGGGCCAGCCTGGGCTCGGAGCTGGCGCTGGACCTGCTCTAGGCGGCCGCGCTCAGAGCGCGAGCGCCAGCCCCAGGCTCCCGTAGAGCTCCAGCTCGGCTTGACCGACGAACTCGCGGGTGCGCGCCGTGTAGACGTAGTGCCCCGACCAGCGCCCCCTCGCGGCCACCAGCCCCAGCCGGAGCTCGCCCACCAGCGGCTCCCGAGGCACGGAGTGGCTGGGCAGGTGGGTGTTGCCGTCCAGCGTGATGTCGGCCAGAGACATCCAGCCCTCGGCGGCCACCAGCAGCGCCAGGCCCGCCTGCTCCGGAGGCCGCAGGCGCCAGCGGCGAGCGGAGGAGGGCCCCCAGCCCACGGGCCGCCCCAGCTGCAGGCTGGCGCCCGCGTCGAGCTGGGTCCACAGCTTGCCGGCGCTCCCGCCCAACCCCCCC
>CALGIB010000163.1 GCA_937915955.1 uncultured Pseudomonadota bacterium | reverse complement strand
GGCCAGGAACACCCTGGACGGCCTGATCTACACGACCCGCCGGTCGCTGGACGAGTACGGCGGCAACCTGTCCGACCAGGACCGCACCTACCTGAAGGAGTCGATCCAGTACGCCGAGCAGTGCATGGATCTGACCGACCTCGAGGTCGTGCAGGACGCCCACGACCGCCTCGCAGTGGCGGCGCAGCGGCTGGCGGAGTCCATCTACGACGCGGCGCACGCCGGACTGGACGACGACGAGCTCGAGGAGTCCTGGGACGAAGAGGCGGATGAGCTCCTGGATGACGAGCTCGGGCTCTAGCCCGAGCTCTCCTCAGGAGCTCACGCATCCACGGAGCGGTCGGTCCAGGGAGCCACGGCGCTCGGGTGCCCAACCACGGAGTAGGAGGGAGCGCGATCCCCGAGCCTCGAGGCAGCCGCCGGCGAGCGAACCCGCGAAATGGCCCGGCCCCCCCGCGCGAATTAGGCGGGGCAGACCTGGGAGGCCGCTTGGCTCGCCGCGACTACTACAACGTCCTCGGGGTCAAGAAGGCCTCGAGCACCGACGAGATCAAGCGGGCCTTTCGCGGCCTGGCCCTCAAGTACCACCCCGACCGCAACCCGGACGACGTCGAGGCCGAGCGCCGCTTCCGCGAGATCACCGAGGCCTGGGAGGTCCTGGGCGATCCCCAGAAGCGGGCCCAGTACGACCGGCTGGGTGGCTTCTACAAGCCCAACGGCCAGCCCCCAAGCCCCGACGAGCTGGGCGAGTACTTCACCGAGGCCCTGGGCTCCATCTTCGGCAAGAGGGCCGACAACCAGCCGGGCGAAGACCTGCGCTACACGCTGACGCTGGAGCTCGAGCAGGTCCTGACCGGCGGCGAGCACTCCGTCACCGTGCCCCGCCAGATCCGCTGCACGCGCTGTGGCGGCGACACCGCCGACCCCGACGGCGGCCGCAAGGACTGCGAGGCCTGCGAGGGCAGCGGCAAGGCCGTGGGCCGGCGCTTGTTCCGCCAGACCTGCGCGCGCTGCGACGGGCGCGGCTTTGTCGTGGTCCGCAAGTGCGACAAGTGCGAAGGCAGCGGACGCCACGGCAGCGAGGACGTGCTCAAGGTGAAGGTGCCGGCCGGCGTCGCCACGGGCCAGAAGCTGAAGGTCCGCGCCAAGGGCAACGAGGGCTTCGGCGACGGCACCCCCGGAGACCTCTACGTCATCGTCAACATCGCGGACCACCCGCTGTTCAGCCGCCGCGGAGCCGACCTGATCTGCGAGCTGCCCATCACCTTCGCCGAGGCCGCGCTGGGCGCCGAGGTCCGGGTGCCGACGCTCGAAGGGGCGACCACCATCCGAGTCCCGGCCGGCACCTCCTCCGGCAAGGTCCTGCGCTTGTCCGGTCAGGGCCTGCCCCTGCCCAAGCAGCAAGGGCGACGCGGCGACCTGCACCTGCAGGTGGTGGTCGAGATCCCCGACCAGCTCAGCGCCGAGCAGCGCGCGGCCCTGCTGGGCTTCGCCGACCTCGCCGGCGCCGACGCCCACCCCAAGCGTGCGGAATTCGACCGCAACGTCCAGGGTCGGGGATAGTCTCCAGGTCCCCCCGGACCCCTCCCCAGGGTCCACTCTCCTCCCCTCCTCCGCGACTCCACGATGAACATCCCCTCGCTCCTGCTCGCGCTGGTCTTGAGCGCCTCGGCCAACCCGGGCCTCTTCGGCCGCAGCGACGCCGACCCGCCGGATCCCGCCATCGTCCTGCAGGCCCGCTCTGTGGCCGTCAGCGACCGCATGGAGGCCATCGCCATCCTCGAGGACTACCTCGCGGAGGGCACCAACCAGGAGCTGATGCCCATCGTCGCCCTGAACGCGGGCGAGCAGCGGCGACTGGCCGGCGACGCCGCCTCGGCGCGGGAGCACTTCCAGCAGGTCGCCAAGTCATGGCCCGACCACGGCGCCAAGCAGGCCGCGGCGCTCGGCCTGGCTCTGCTCGCCTACGACGCCGGCGCCGCCTCGGGCAACACCGCCGCCACCCTCGAGCTGATCGATGACCCCAGCGTGCCGGACTCGATGAACGCGGACCGCTTCCGCCTGCTGGCTCTCCAGAAGTCCCAGGCCGGCGCCGGCGACACCGAGCTCGCCCTGCTTGTCGAGAACGCCTTCGCCTCGGCCAAGGGCGACCCCGCCGTCGAGGCTCGCGTCGCGCGCAGCCTGGCCCACCTCGCCCCCGACGACATGGACGTGAGCGCCGGCGCTGGC
>CALGIB010000162.1 GCA_937915955.1 uncultured Pseudomonadota bacterium | reverse complement strand
CTCAAGCTCCTCCACGGCCACCTGTCGATGAAGGAGGCCCAGTTCGAGCAGGCCCTGTCGACCTACCAAGGCGTCGTCGACGAGTACACCCCGGTGCAGGACGCGATCCAGGCCATCGAGCAGGACGCGATGAAGCCTATGGAGTGGTTCGACACCCTCGTCGAGCTGGACTCCATCGATCGCTACTACGGCGAGGACATCCCCGGCTACGCGGTCGAGATGCTGGCGTCCCAGCCCGAGGTCTACCGGGCGGTCGAGGTGCACCGCGAGCTGCGGCGCCAGAAGCAGGAGATCGAGGAGTCCGAGCAGCTCATCGTCGAGCTCAACGAGGCCCTTCGTGGTGGCAGCGACGCGCTGACCGCCTTCCAGTCGGGGCGCTCCGAGATCGGCCGCCTCGACCTGGAGGTCGCCCGGCTCAAGGGCGAGCTGCTCGCCGCCGAAGAGGCCTGGTTGCTGCAGGTCCTGCCCGAGAGCCTGCACGCGCAGGTCCGATCGGTGCGGGCCGAGCGCGAGAAGCTGATGATGGGCGAGGGGGGCTCCAAGAAGGCCCGCGAGGCCGCCACGGCCAAGGCCCAGGACTCCGAGGCTCGGGCCGACAAGGTGCGCAAGGACGCGGCCAAGGTCGCCATCCAGGTCGAGGAGCTGGACACCCAGGCCGCAGAGCTCCAGCAGAGCATGTCGGCTGTGGACCTGTCCGAAGACGACCGCGCCTCCGTCAGCGCCCGCCTGGGCGAGGTCCGGGCTGACCTGGACCACACTCGGGGCGAGCTGGCTCGGCTCCAGCGCGAGCAGGGGCAGCTCGAGGCCACCGCCAGCCAGCACCGCAGCCAGGCCGACTCGGCGGGCAACAGCGCGCTGGTCGCGGGCTATGACGGCCTGCACGACGAGCTCGCCGCGCTGCGCCGCCAGGCGCCCGGCTCAGAGAAGGACATGGCCCGCGCCATCGACGGCCTGTGGGCTCGGCTCAGCGGGGTCGACAGCCAGGCCGAGGCGCTGTCCGGGCGGCTCGGGAGCCTCGAGTCGACCGAGCTGGCCAGCATCCGCAGGACCCTGGACCGCGAGACCCTCGAGGTCTCGCAGCAGAAGAACGACTACGTCTCCCGCAGCGCGGCCGCCGACCGCCTCGCGGACGAGGTCACCCGCGAGGGGCTCAACGAGCTCCGCGTGGAGTTCGCGGAGTCCGTGCTCGAGGCCGACAAGGGCATCGTCGACGTGTACTGGGTCAAGAAGGTCACGGTCTCGGACGAGCGCCGTGCCATGAACCTCGAACGAGAAGCGCTGCTGAGGGAGCTCAACCAGCGCTTCAGCATCATCCGCCAGGGCCTCCCGGAGCCCACGCAGAACCTTCCCGAGCAGCAGCTGTCGGATGACGGGTAGAGGTCCCCTGATGAAGCGAACGTACCGCCTGGTCGCGCCTGCACTCGTGCTGGGCTTGGCCCTGCTCGCGCCCCCTGCCTCCGCCCAGGACGCCCCTGCCGCCGCCACCCAGCGGATCACAGGCCCGGTGCAGTCCGAGGTCGAGGCCTACGACGACGCCCTGCGGCGCTTCCGCGCCCGCATGGAGGAGTTCACCACGGACGCCCGCGCCATCGTCGATCAGCTCGAGCGCGAGGAGCGCGAGAAGATCACGTTCGGGTACGAGGTCACGCTCACCGACCTGAATGATCAGGAGACCCAGCTCCGGGACCTGGCCATCACGCGCTTCGAGTACTTCCTCCAGAAGTACCCCGACAGCGAGTACACGGCGCACGTCATGTTCCGCCTCGCGGAGCTCTACTTCGAGCTCGCCAACGACGAGTGGAGCCAGGCCGCCGCCGAGCAGCGGGTGCTCGAGAGCAACACGGCGGAGGAGGACATGTTCGACCTCCCGCCGGACCCGACCCGCGACTACTCGCGCAGCATCGCGCTGTACAAGACCATCCTGCGCGAGCACCCGTCCTACGAGTACCTCGACGGGACCTACTACATGCTCGGCTACTGCTACAACGAGCCCCTGAGCACGCAGTACGCCTCCGATCCCTTCGCCGCCGAGGGCGTGGCCAAGGAGTACTTCGAGAAGCTGGTCGTCCAGTTCCCCGACTCGCCGTTCAGCATCGACGGCAACTTCATCCTGGGCGAGGCGTACTTCGCCGACAACGACATCGACAAGGCCATCCCGCACTTCCAGGCCGTGGTGACCAAGGCGGACCGGAACCACAACTTGTACGACAAGGGCCTCTACATGCTGGCCTGGTCGCACTACAAGCTGTCCGACTACGGCGAGACGCTCGGCCTGTTCACCCGGCTGCTCGACTACTCCGAGGAGATCTTCAAGGAGTCCGGCCAGGACTCGGCGCTCAAGCCCGAGGCCGTCGAGTACTCCGCGATCAGCTTCTCGGACCTGTCCGACCGAAGCCTCAGCTTCTCCGATCCGGACTGGCAGGAGTACGCCAGCCAGGACCTGTACGGCGTCCAGGCGCTCTTCGTGCAGATCGGCCTGACGCAGGCCTACCACACGCCCGTGGACATCGCGGGGGCCTGGTTCGACCACGTGGGCGAGCGCGCCTTCGAGATCGAGATCGTCAAGGAGCTCGCCGAGGTGCTCGTCGCCCAGGCTCGCTACGAAGAGGCGATCTCGACCTACGCCTTCATCCAGGACCGCTGGCCGGACGACCCGGAGAACCCAAACTACCAGTTCGAGGTCGCGCGGCTCTACATGACGCTGCCGATCCCGGACGAAGAGGCCAGCTCCTTGGCGCTGGCGCGCCTGAACGACCGCTACGCCGAGGGCGGCGCCTGGTGGGTCGCCAACCGCAACAACCCCGACGCCCAGAACAACGCTCGCCGCTACATCGAGCAGTCCCTTGCCTCCGTCGCGGTCGAGTACCACCGCCGCGCCCAGTCCACGGGAGAGGCCTCGGACTTCGCTAAGGCCGCCGACCGCTACCGCGAGTACCTGACCAAGTTCCCCTTCGCCGACGACTACTACGAGATCGAGTGGTACCTGGCGGACACGCTCTACAACAGCAACCAGTACGAAGCGGCCATCGCCGAGTACCAGCAGCTGCTCAAGGTCTCGGGCCACCCCTACGTGGACGGCGCCCGGTTCCAGCTGTTCCGCGCCTACTCCGAGCTGGTCGCCCAGACCTACGGGCCGACCGACGTCCTTCCTCAGAACGCCACGGTCGAGCGCACCGTCGAGACCGCCTCGGGGCAGCGCAACGTGTACGCGCTCTCGGACGAGCACAAGGCTCTGATCGAGGCCTCCGACGCCCTGTCCAAGGCCCAGTTCACCGACCCGGAGTGGGCCACGGTCCTGTCCGAGAACCAGATGGCCCTGATGTACATCCCGGGCCAGATCCTCTTCGCCCACGGCGACTTCGAGGGCGCTCGCGAGCGGCTGATGAGGGTCATCGAGACCTTCCCTCAGACCGACGAGGGCGAGTACTCCGCCTCGGTCATCATCAACACCTACAGCGCCGACGGCGATCTCGAG
>CALGIB010000161.1 GCA_937915955.1 uncultured Pseudomonadota bacterium | reverse complement strand
GGCTCTCGCTGGTCTCGTTGCGGCTGTCGCGCTGGACCATGGCCTCGGGCGTGTTCGAGGACGCGCCGGCCGCCCCGCCGCTGGGGGCGTTCTGGTGGGCGGACTCGGAGAGCTGCTCGGACACCGTGACCTGCTTGTCGGGGTCATGGTCGACGCTCTTGCGGTACATCTTGGTGTGGTCGATGTCGACGGTGGCCGCGACGCTCAGGTCGCTGGGGTTCCCGACCACGCCGGCCAACACCGTCGTCACGTTCTGGACGATGAGCTTCTCCTGCATCCGCTGGTAGCGGAGCTGGGCCTCGCCCACCTCGTCGAAGCCCTCGGCGTCGGGCTGGTGCAGGGCCAGGCCCGTCTGGTCGACGATGGTGACCTCGTCGGGGTCCAGGTTCTCCACGCCCGAGGCGATCAGGTGAACGATGCCCTGGACCTGCGCCCGGCTGGGCTGGTAGCCCTCTCGGACACGCAGCTGCACGCTGGCCTTGGCGGGCACCTCGTCCCCGACGAAGAGCCCCTCCTGACCCGGAGACACAGCGACCTGGGAGCCCTCGATCCACTCGATCGAGTTGAGGGCACCCATGAGCTCGCCCTCGCGGTTGCGCAGCATCGCCCAGTCCTGGACCCGCGGCGGCAGCCCCAGGGGAGCGTCCTCGAGGTCCCAGTAGCTGGGCAGCGACTGCGACTCGAGCATGGCCTGCTGCGCCTTGCCGACCTGCAGGTCCGAGACCAGGATGCTGAGGCCGTCCTCGCCGACCTTGAAGGGCACGTCCTCCGAGGCCAGGGCCGCCATCGCGCTGGTGGCCTGATCGACCGTGCCGAAGCGGATGGTGTGCCAGCTGCCCTGCTGGGCCCAGACCCCGACGCCGATGACCACCGCCACCGCCGCGACGACCGCGGCCCACAGCTGCTTCTGCCGCGCAGGCTCGAGGCCGGCGTAGAAGGTCTTGAGCTGTTCGACGATCGTGTCCAAGCGGTTCAACTCCAAGGAGGTGCTCCGAGTTCGGACCGCAGGCCGCCGGCTTTAGCGCAAAGACGCCGCGGCGCCCGGCTTCGGGGCCGGGATCGGGGCGCCCAGGGTCTCCCGCATGCGCACGAGCACCACCATCCCCGAGCCGAGGGTCAGCAGCGCGATGCTCCACACCGCCGCTTCGAGGCCGAACGCGTCCGCCACCAGGCCGGCCATCACGGCCCCCGCCGCGTAGCCGGAGTCCCGCCACAGGCGGTAGACGCCGACGGCGCTGGCCCTCCAGCTGGGGTGAGCGACGTCGCCGATCGCCGCCAGCAGCGTCGGGTAGACCATCGCCGTGCCCAGGCCCAGCAGCGCCGCGGCGATCGCGAAGCCCGCAAAGCCGCCCGAGAGCGCGACCAGCGAGATGGCGACGGCCTGGACCCACATGCCCCCGACGATGAGGCCCTTTCTCCCGACGCGGTCGGAGAGCGCCCCCGTCGCGAGCTGACCCAGGCCCCAGACCGCCGGGTAGATGGCGGCCAGCCAGCCGATCTGCCGCAGGTCCAGCTCCGAGGCCGCGAAGACCAGCGGGAACAGGCCCCAGGCCATGCCGTCGTTGAGGTTGTTGACGAAGCCCGCCTGGCTGACCGAGGACAGGTCCGGGTCCCGGACCGAGGTGCGGAGGAAGACCTCGCGCTGGCTGAGTCCAGGGGGCGCGCCGTCCTGCTCGGCCACCTCGAGGGCGACGTGCCCCCGGGTCTCGCGCACCACGGCGACCGACAGGAGCGTGCCCAGGACCGCGAACCCGACCCCCAGGTAGAAGGGCTCGGGGCGCAGGCCGTAGCGGGCGGCGAGGTAGCCGGTGGCGAGCGCCGACAGCCCGACCGCCAGGTAGCCGGCGAACTCGTTGAGCCCCATGGCCAGGCCCCTCTGGTTGGGGCCCGCCAGGTCGATCTTCATGATGACCGTGCTGGACCAGGTCAGCCCCTGGCTGACACCCAGCAGCGCGTTGGTGGCCACCACCCAGCCCCAGCTGGGCGCCCACATCAGCAACAAGGGCACGGGCAGCGCCACCAGCCAGCCGCCGACGAGGACCACCTTGCGGCCCCATCGGTCCGAGAGGCGGCCCGCGATGTAGTTCGTCGCGGCCTTGGTCAAGCCGAACACGACGATGAACGACAGCACGGCCGCGTGGGCGACCTGGCCGAACTCGAGCTCGGCGATCGAGGGCAGGATCGCCCGCTCCAGACCGACCATGCCGCCGACGAAGGCGTTGACCAGCACCAACAGGGAGAACTGGGCCAGGTTCTCGCGGATCCCCAGGCGAGGGCTCAACCCGCGCTCGAGGCGAGCTGACCGCCGTCGAGCTGCCACTCGGCGACCCCCTCCTCGTAGCGCACCGCCGAGCGCCCGCTGGCCCGGACCAGGCGCACGGCCTGGATGGCCAGCGCGCAGTAGGGACCGCGACAGGTGGCCACCACCAGCTGATCGCGCGGCAGCTCGTTCAGGCGCTCGGGCAGCTCCTCGAAAGGAATGGAGCGCGCGCCGGCGATGTGGGCGTGCTCGAACTCATCGGCCGGGCGCACGTCCAGCAGCGCGACCCGCCCCTCGGCCAGCAGGCTTCGCAGCTCCTCGGCGTGGATCACCTCCAGCGGCCCCTCGGGGCCGAAGAAGTCGCCGCGAGCGGCCTGCAGCTCGGGGCTCCGGGCCTGGGCCAGGCGTCTCAGCGCCACGAACACCGGGCCGACCTCGGGAGCGAGTCGGTAGACCACGTGGGTGCCGCGACGCTGGGTCTGCACCAGGCGCGCGCGCCTGAGCACCTGCAGGTGCTGCGAGGCGCTGGGGACCGGCTGCGCGGTGCCCAGCGCGAGCTGCTCGACCGTGCGCGGCCCCTGGACCAGGAGATCCAGCAGCTCCAGCCGGCGAGGGCTGCCCATGGCCTTGGTGACCTGGGCGAAGGCCGCATAGGCGGCATCCTTGAACGCCCGAGGTGTTACTTTGTTATTCAACATAACGATTGAATAGCACAGGCCGCGCGGACCGGCGAGCCCGCAAGTCAGGGCCCGCTCAGAGCGACTCGGCGAGGATCCCGACCAGCTCTTGGAGGCGAGGGCCGAGGCGATCCTGGTTCAGCTCCAGCTCGATCCCCGCGTACGAGGGGTCGGCGAAGCGCTCCCGCAGCCAGGTCGTCATGCCCTCGTCCGTGCCCAGGTAGGGCTCGTTGTGGCGCACCTCCAGGCCGGCCCGGGCGGACAGGGCCGCGCCGATGCCCGCGGCGAGCGCGACCTCGCCCGGCCGATCAGCGTCGTAGAGCAGGCCGACGTCGAAGGCGCGCCCCGACGGGTCCAGCGAAGGCGTGAAGCTGTGGACGGACAGGTGCCGACACGAGGGCCCCAGCGCGATGGCCCTGCGAACCTCGGCGACAACGGAGCGCCGGTAGGGGGCATGCAAGGCCTCGATCCGGCGTGCGCGGTCGGCCGGGCTGAGATCGCGGTTGCCGGCCAGCGGGACGCCGAAGCTCTCGTCAGGGATCACCGAGGGCCACGACGCCCTCCGGTTGAGGTCGACGACGGCCCTGGACACCTGGCCGGCGAGCAGCGGCGCCCCCAGGCGCAGCGCCAGCGAGATCGCGAGATCCAGTGCGAGCGGATCCCAGAGCACGTGGGCGTTCGGCTCACCCACCGAGACCCCTGGGTGCGAGCCGGGCGGGAGG
>CALGIB010000160.1 GCA_937915955.1 uncultured Pseudomonadota bacterium | reverse complement strand
CGACAGCGGCGGCAAGAAGACCAGCGACGGCGGCGGCGGGAAGAAGGGCTGATGGCCGAGCGCCTGGTCCTCGTCGACGGCACCGCGCTGGTCTACCGCGCCTTCTTCGGGCTCCCCCAGAACCTCCGCACCAGCACGGGCCTGTACACCAACGCCGTCTACGGCTTCGCGACGATGTTCTCGAAGATGCTCTCGGGCAAGCAGCCGCGCTGGGGGGCCGTGGTCTTCGACGCGCCCGGGCGGACCTTCCGCGAGGAGGCCTACCCGGAGTACAAGGCCCAGCGTCCGCCCATGCCGGGTGAGCTCTCCCAGCAGCTGCCCTGGATCCAGAAGGTCGTGGAGGCCCACGACTTCCCGACGCTGAAGGTGCCCGGGGTCGAGGCCGACGACGTCATCGGCACCCTGACGCGGCTGGCTCTGGAGGCCGGACACGAGGTGCACATCATCAGCGGGGACAAGGACTTCGCCCAGCTGATCGGGCCCGGCGTGCGCATGATCGACACGATGCGGGACGTCACCTACGACGCCGAGCTGGTGCGCAAGAAGTGGGGGGTGTTGCCCGAGCAGTTCGTCGACTTCCTGGCCCTGGTGGGCGACAAAGCCGACAACATCCCGGGCGTTCCCGGCATCGGGGCCAAGGGCGCCGCGGCGCTGCTGGGCCAGTTCGGCAGCCTGGCGGCGCTGCTGGACTCGACCGACCAGCTCAAGGGCCGTCAGAAGACCACGCTGAGCGACAACCGGGAGCTGGCCGAGCTCTCTCGCGAGCTGGCCACGATCGATCAGCACGTGGCGCTGCCGTTGGGGCTCGAGGATCTGCGGGTGCCCGTGCCCGAGACCGACAAGGTCAACGCGGTCTACCGCCAGCTCGAGTTCTGGTCGCTGCTGGGCGCCGAGGAGGGCGAGCACGATCTCGGGGCCTCTGACGAGGTCACGGTCCTCCAGTCTCCCGGCGCTCTCCAGGGGCTCCTGGACTCCGCCGAGGGGCCCGTCGCCGTGCACGTGCTGCGCGAGCAGGGGCCGCCGAGGTCGGAGCTCGTGGGTCTCGCCCTGGCGCTGTCGAACCAGCGGACCGTCTGGGTCCCGCGGGCCTTGTGTGGGGCCCTCTCCGGCTGGCTCGCCGATCCAGAACAGCCCAAGATCGTTCATGATCTTCGTGACTCGTGGACCACGCTCCGGCACGCCGGCCTGGATCTGCAGGGCCTCGTGTTCGACGTGGCCCTGGCCAGCTTCCTCGTGGACCCTTCGGGCCTGGTGCCGCACGATCTGGCCCGCATCACCAAGTGGTACCTGCGCCGCAGCCTGGCCCCCTCCAAGGATGTGACGGGGTCGGGTAGATCCCAGAGATCGTTCAAGGAGTCGGACCAAGGCCAGGTCGCAGGCTACGCCGGTCAGCAGGCCCGCGCGGTGCTGGAGCTGCACCCGCTGCTCGCCGAGAAGGTCGAAGAGCTGGGCCAGACCACCCAGCTCGTCCAGCGCGATCAGCCCCTGGCGCTCGTCCTCGGACAGATGCAGCTGGACGGCGTCGTCGTCGACGAGGGCGCGCTGGCGGGCCTGCAGCGTGAGTTCCAGGTCCGCATGGACGAGGTCCAGGCCGAGATCCACGCGCTGGCTGGGCGGGAGTTCAACATCGCCAGCACCCAGCAGCTCGGCCAGGTGTTGTTCGAGGACCTGGGCCTGCCCGTCATCCAGCGCACGAAGACGGGGTACTCGACCAACGCCGAGGTGCTGGAGCGCTTGGGCCCCCAGCACGACATCGCGCGAGCCATCCTGCGCTGGCGCGCGCTGGCCAAGCTGATCAACACCTACACCCAGGTGCTCAGGGACGCCCAGGACCCCCAGGACGGCCGCATCCACGCGACCTTCCAGCAGTGCGTCGGGGTCAGCGGCCGGCTGATCACCACCGACCCGGACCTGCAGCGCACCCCCATCCGGACCGAGGACGGGCGGCGCATCCGGGAGGTCTTCCGACCCCAGGCCGGCTGGACCTTGATCTCGGCGGACTGGAGCCAGATCGAGCTGCGCGTGCTGGCCCACTTCAGCCAGGATCCGCTGCTGCTCATGGCCTTCCGCGAGGACCTGGACCTGCACGCCCAGACAGCCGGGTTCATCTTCGATTGCCCCCCCGCCCAGGTCAGCCGGGAGCAGCGCAACGTGGGCAAGACGGTCAACTTCGCGACCATCTATGGCCAAGGGGCCACCGCGCTGGGTCAGCAGCTGGGCATCCCCCGCAAGGAGGCCGTCGCCATGATCGATCGCTACTTCGATCGCTACGCCGGGGTGAGGGCCTGGGTCGAGCAGGCCAAGGTCCAGGCCCACGAGCAGGGCTACGTCACCACCCTGCTGGGTCGCCGCCGCCTCATCCCCGAGCTGAGCAGCGCGAACTGGTCGGACCGAGGCTACGGCGAGCGGGTCGCGGCCAATACGCCCATCCAGGGCTCTGCGGCGGATCTCTGCAAGCTGGCCATGCTGGGTATCGCCAACGATCTGAAGGGGATGCAGTCCAGGATGTTGCTCCAGATCCACGACGAGCTGGTGCTCGAGGCGCCACCCGAGGAGCTCCGGGATGTGCAGGATCTGGTGCGCCGGAACATGGAGCACCCCTGGCCTCTGAGCGTGCCACTGAAGGTCGACATCGGCGTCGGGCAGAGCTGGGCCGAGGCCCACTGAGCCCCCGCGACGGCGGCGCCCGTAGTGAGCTGGAAAACGCTCCGCGCGCCTCGCTTTCCGTCCGCTCGGAGGCTGCCTCGTGGTATCTACGGCGGACCTGTGAGGACCTGACCATGCTGACCCTCCTGCTCGCCGCGACGGCCCACGCCGACAGCTTCAGCGCCAGCGCCACGGGCGCCGACTTCACGATTCCCTGGGATGGCACGACCGAGACGGTCAGCGCCACGATCGAGGTGACCGAGCTCCAGCCCCACCTCAGCGATCCCAGCCTCACGGTGGACTGGGCCGACCTGCACCTGACGTTCTACGATCTCGACGTCGATCCGGACCTGACCTACTGCGGCAGCTGCATCATCACGCTCTCGGAGGAGGGCGAGGTCGAGGTGGACGGCACCTACCTCGGCGACCTCTACGTCGGCGCCGATGACAGCTATGTGCGCATGTCAACCCCCCACCGTCAAGAAACCCCGGACACCCTCCTCGGCCT
>CALGIB010000159.1 GCA_937915955.1 uncultured Pseudomonadota bacterium | reverse complement strand
GAAGGTGGCCCCGGAGGGGGCCGTTGAAGACCTGGATCGCCCGCAGCCCCGGCAGCCGCAGCGCCTCGCGCGGGTCCTGCTCGCCGGCCACGATGGCCAGGGACCAGCCCGCGAACTCGTGGCGCAGGTGGCGACCCAGGGCCGGCCAGTCGACCTCCTCGATGCGCTCGCCGTGGGGCGGGTTGATGGCCACCAGGCCGGGCCCCACCTCGGGCGCGGCGACCTCGTACGCGTCGCCCTTGGACAGCGAGGTCTGGTCCAGCAGCTCGGCCTCCTCGAGGTTGTTCTTGGCGGCGATCAGCGCCCGGGAGTCCATGTCCACCCCGTAGAGCCGCACGTCCTCGTTCACGACCTGACCAGCCTCGGCCGAGACCTCGCGCCAGGCCTGTCGGTCGAAGCCCGGCTGCTTCTGGAAGGCCCAGCGCTGCCGCAGCCAGCCCGGCGGACGCCCCATCGCCAGCCAACCGGCCTCGGCCAGCAGGGTGCCCGAGCCGCAGAACAGATCCACCACCGGGCCCTGGCCGTCCCAGCCTGAGTGCAGGATGGCGGCGGCGCCGAGGCTCTCGCGCACGGGCGCCAGGGCGCTGTTGAGCCGGTAGCCGCGGTGATCCAGGGGCTCGCCGGAGGTGTCCAGGAGCAGGGTCGCGCGGTTGCGGTGCAGGCGCAGGCGCAGCGGCAGGTCGGGCTCCTCGCGGGCGACGCTGGAGCGGGCCGCGTGCACGTCGCGCTGTCCGTCCACCAGGCCGTCCTTGCACTTGAGCGCGGCGTGGCGCACGTCCCGGATGTTCGAGCCGCTGCTGCTGGCTCGGATGCTCAGGGTGCGGTCGGGCTGGAAGAGCTCGCGCTCGGCGCGGGCCAGCTTCCGGGCCCCTCGGTAGAGATCCTCGCTGTCGCTGGCCTTCCAGCTGCCCAGCTCGATGAGCACCCGGTTCGCCGTGCGCAGCCAGAGGTTGCAGCGCCACACCGTCTTCAGGCCGCCCTCGAACTCGATGGCGCCGACGCCCACGCGCAGCGGACCGACCCGGTTCAGCTCCTGCGCGAGGACGGGCTCGAGGCCCTTGCCGCAGGTGGCGACCAGCTTCACCGGCGCCTCGTGGCCAGGGCCAGCCCCGCTCCCAGCAGCAGCAGCCCCGCTGGCACGCCTCCGCCTCCGCAGGCGCCCGAGAGCCAGGTCAGGGTGTCGGAGTCCGAGGGCTCGCTGTCGCCCGTAGGGGAGTCGCGGCTGTGGATCGAGTCGGTCGGCGAGTCCGTCTGGGAGTCCGTCAGGCTCTCGGGGTTCCCGGGGTCGCTGTCCCCGCTGTCACCCTGGGGCGGGTCCTCCCAGGGGAAGCTGACGCCGTCCCCCAGAGCCCCGCGGAAGTCGGCGTAGGTTCCGTCGCCCGAGCCCCGCAAGGGCGAGAGGGCCCGGGGGTAGGGCAGGTGGCTGCAGTCGCTGGTGTCGAAGCGCGGCGCGAAGAGCGGGTGCTCGTACAGGGCCTGGGGCCCAGGCTCGAGCCCGCCGTTGCTGCTCTCCTGGTCGAGGTCGTACCAGAGGTTGTAGTCGATGGCGGCGCTGCCCTGCACGTTGGCGGGAGCGAGCCCCACCTGGAAGCCGACGATCGCGCTGTTCCAGACGCGCAGGTCCTGGAGGTTGCCGCTCAGGCCGTAGCCGTCGGTCCCCGTCCAGGTCACGTTGATCAGGTCCAGCCCGCCGCCGGCGTCGACCTGGACGCTGGCGATGTCGCCGGTCTGGTCCATCAGGACCGTGTGGCTCATCGAGTTGGAGCCGCCAGCCGCGTAGAGGATGTTCGCGCCGGAGCCCGAGGTGTTGCCGCAGAACCAGCTGTGCTCGATGTCCAGGGTGGCGTCGTCGGCCGAGATCGCTCCGCCCGCGCCGCTGGCGGTGTTGCCCATGAAGCGGCAGCTCGTACACTCGAACTGGCCCTTGTCGATGCGCACTGCGGCGCCCTCGCCGGCCGAGTTGCCGTCGAACTTCAGCTCCTTGCTGACCAGGCGGACGTAGCCCTCGACCTCCAGCGCGCCGGACTGGGTGTTGCTCAGGAAGTCCAGGTTCGTCAGATCGACCCGAGGCATGGAGGCCTCGGAGAGGGTCGAGAGGATGTACAGCGCCCCGCGCTGGCCCTCGACCCCTTCCCACCTGGTGTTGTCGAGGTCGGCGTCGCCGACGTCGTAGATCTCGACGCTGCCGCTGCTGTCGGTGCTGCTGCTGCCCTCGAAGCTGGTGTCGGCGAGGATCAGCGAGTCGACCTGGGTCAGCAGCAGATCGGCGGGCCCGCTGTTGCTGGCGTTGTCCGAGAACGCGCAGTCGTCGATCTCGACCGCCAGCGTGGACGAGCTCGACGCGCCGGTGATCTGGATCGGCTGGGTGTTCTGCGTCACGGTGCAGCCGTCCAGGGTCAGCTGCGTGGTGCCCGAGCCCGCCTGCACGGAGATCGGCGTGGTGACCCGCTCGAGGTGTACGTCCCCGAGCTCGGCCTTGGCGCTGACGACGCGGAAGGCCGTCTCGCCGCCCCAACCCACGGCCCTCAGCCCCGTGCCCTGGACCAGGGCGTTGTTGTACACCATGACCCCGCAGGTGAAGCACTCGATCACCTCGCTGGTGACGGGGTTCAGGAAGCCGCCGACCGACTTCGGGGCCTCGCCGCTGAGCTCCAGGCGCTTGAGCTGGACCGTCGCCTTGGTGATCAACATCGGCGGGATGAGCGCGGCCTCGGTGCTGTGGCTGGACTCTATGGTCAGGTCCTTGTCGATCCACACCTGGACGTCGTCCGCGGGGTCGTACAGGTCCACGTCGACCTTCACCGTGTCGCCGGCGCTGGCCAGGCTCACCGCCGCCTGCAAGCTCAGCGTGTCGTTGGCGGTCCAGGTCGCCGCGGCGGCCAGCGTGGTCAGGGTCAGCAGCATCGGCGCAGCGTATCCTCCCGGCATGCTGCTTTTCACGACGCTGCCGTTCTCGGTGGGCTGCGCCCCTCTCGTCGGCCACTACGAGCCGAGGGAGGACTGGAGCCACGCCATCTTCGAGGCCGACCAGCCGGTCGAGGCCACCGCGGACCTCGACGCCCTGGTCGTCATGACCTGGAACCTCAAGTTCGGCGGAGGTCGCATCGACTTCTGGTTCGACGGCTACGGGGAGCGCGCCGTGATGACCTCGGACGAGGCCACCGCGAACGTCGAGGCCCTGCGCGCCCTGATCGAGGAGGTCGACCCCGACGTCCTGCTGGCCCAGGAGGTGGACATCCACAGCCACCGCAGCGCCTACGTCGACATGGCCGACACCATCCTGAACGGCACCGATCTGAACTGGTCGGCCTTCGTCCCGAACTGGGAGGGCCAGTACATCGCCGACCACGGCATCGGGCCGATGACCACGGGCCTGGTGGTGTTCAGCAAGCACCCCATCACCTCGAACACGCGCATCGACCTGGGGCCCATCACCGAGCAGGAGGCCTACATCAAGACCTTCTACCTGGATCGGGCCCTGCAGCGGGTCGAGGTGGACCTGGACGGCCAGACGCTGACCGTGCTGAACCACCACCCCGCGGCCTACGCGACCGACGGCACGAAGCTGGACCAGATCAACCAGAGCCTGGACGAAGCGAAGACCGTCGACGGGCACCTCCTGAGCGGCGGCGACTACAACGCCGTGCCGCCGGGCAGCCTGCGGCTGAGCGAGTTCGCGGACGACCCGGTGGCGCTGGACGAGCGGGCGGTCGAGATCGTCACGTACGAGGACGACGGGCCGATCATGGACCCCTGGTACGAGGCCTGGAACCCTGCGATCCCGCTGGAGGACTACCAGGTCGAGACCGAGGAGGAGCAGCAGGTATTCCACACGCACTCCATCGCCTCGGACGTGTTCTGGACCCGCAAGCTGGACTTCCTGTTCTCCACGGGCACCTGGACCGACGGTCGCACGCTGCAGAAGCCCGAGGACACCCCCGGCGGCGCGCTGGACCCGATGGCGCTCTCCGACCACTGCCCGATGGTGGGCACCCTGAGCCTGGAGGACTGATGGACCCCCTCATCCTGACCGTCTTCCTGTTCTCGACCGGCGCCGCCGACGCCCAGCAGGACCCGATCTACAGCCTGTCCGAGGACCCCTGGATCCTCGAGGACGAGGCTCTGGTCGGGGTCTTTCGGCACGCCGAGGTGCGGCTGAACTCGAGGACCCAGCTGGACTTCACGGGGCTGAGCTCGCTGCCCTCGCCGGACCTGGCCGTCGAGCGGCAGGTCTGGAGCACGGAGTCGATGGCGGCGAGCGTCTCCGGCGGGCTGAGCGCGCCGACATACGGCCTGCGCCTGCTGCAGGGGCTGCCCCTGACCACCGACGAGTTCATCCCCTGGACGGCGATCGTGTCCGCCGGCGGCTCGGTGGGCTGGCGCAGCGAGCGGCTGGCGCTCTCAGCCGGTGTGGTGGCCCGCTACGGCCAGCGCTTCCAGCAGACCCCCTCGGGCCTGCAGGACTTCAGCTACACCGAGCTGGCCTGGCTGGACCCGATGCTCACGCCGATCATCGACCGCTACAGCGTGGCGGGGCTGGTCGGGGTGTCCGTCACCCCCACCGAGCGCTGGCAGATCGACCTGGACGGTCGCGTCGTGGTGCCCGCGGGGCCGGATCTGAACCTGCGGCTGATGGCCTGGCGGAGCCTGAGCGAGCGGCAAGCGCTGGGCTTCGGAGGGGTCGGCGCGCGCGAGGTCGGCGAGGGGGGCGCGCTGCTGCGGGCGGCGCCCAGGCTGGACTGGCAGATCGCGTTCTGAGGGCCGTCGGCCTCTGGCCGGTCTGCGCCCAGCGCTGTAAGAGCCCGCCGTTCCGGGAGGTCTCCATGCAGCACAGCATCCCCGTTATCGACATGTCGAGGGCCGAGGACCCGGCCACCCGCGTCCCGTTCGTACGGGACCTGGGCCGCGCCCTGACCGAGACCGGCTTCGTCGCGGTGCTGAACCACGGCGTTGATCTGGCCTTGATCGACGAGGGCTACAGCGCCGCCCGCCGGCTCTTCGAGCTGCCCTTCGCGGTCAAGCGCCGGCACGAGACCCCCGAGGACGGTCGCCAGCGCGGCTACACCAGCTTTGGCGTCGAGCACGCCAAGGACGTGGCGGTTCCGGACCTCAAGGAGTTCTGGCACGTCGGTCGGCGCCTGCCCTCCAGCCATCCGCTGCGCGTGTCCGGGGCCGTGCCGCGCAACCAGTTCCCCAGGGAGCTGCCCGAGGCCCGGATCGTGTTCCAGCAGCTCTTCGACGAGCTCGAGGGCTTCGCCAACCGCCTGCTCGACGGCCTAGGCGACTACCTGGAGCTGCCGCCGGGCACCTTGGGCGACCTGGTCAGGGACGGCAACAGCGTGCAGCGCCTGATCCACTACCCCGCGCTGGGCGACGAGACCCTCGGGGGCATGGTCCGCGCGGCCGCCCACGAGGACATCAACCTCATCACGGTGCTGCCGTGGTCGCCCAACCCGGGGCTGCAGATCCTGACCCGCGAGGGCCAGTGGCTGGACGTCACGACCCCCCGCGACGTGATGATCTGCGACACGGGCGACATGATGCAGTTCCTCAGCGCCGGCACCCTGCCGGCCACCACCCATCGCGTGGTCAACCCGATGGACAAGGACGAGGCGCGCTACTCGATGCCCTTCTTCCTGCACCCGGCTCCGCATCGGAGGCTCGTGCCCTTCCGAGCCGGTGGCGGCGAGCCTGTCCTCGCCAGCGAGTTCCTGCGTCAGCGCCTCGAGGAGATCGGCGTCGCCTGAGCCTGGGAGCGCGCCAGCGCGCCCGGGTGATGCCGTAGACCGGCTCCTCCTCTTCGACCTGGAAGCTGCCGAAGACTCGATCCCACACAATCAGGACGCCGCCGTAGTTGTTCCACAGCAGGTAGCGGAAGTGGTGCTCCAGCTGCACGGCGACGGGGTGGTTCGTGTGCAGTTGGCGCGCCGTGCTGATGACCACTCCCTCGAGGATGAAGTGCACGCCGGACAGGTGCGTGGCCATCTCGTGCAGGTTGAAGTCCGCGCAGAGGTAGATCATCTTCACGGCCGCCCAGAGCCTGGGCTCGTCCGCGGGGGTGAAGACCTCGAACTGCTGCGGGTCGCGGCCCAGCTGGATCGCCACGGGCTCGAGCTGTCCGTCGCAGAGGCAGAACAGGCCGAAGAGGGCGGGCAGGTAGCGTTGGCGAGCGGTGGACTCGTCCAGGACCTGACCGAAGAAGTCCATGTCGGCGTCGCTGCGGCCGGGCAGGTCGGCCAGCAGCTCATAGTCGACCAGGAACAGGCGCCCCTGGGCGGCGGCCTCGGCCAGGCTGCGGGGTCCCTCGGTCACGCGGCGGGCGGACAGGGCCTCGACGAGGTGGTGGTCGCGCACGGCGAAGGCCTCGGGCAGGGCCTTCACGTCGGCCACTCCTCGGAGCAGCACGGGGTTGGGGCTGGCCACGTGCC
>CALGIB010000158.1 GCA_937915955.1 uncultured Pseudomonadota bacterium | reverse complement strand
AGGCCTGCCTCGACACCATGGAGCTGGCCCACGACCTGGGCCTGATCGTCAGCACGAACACCCAGATCAACCAGCTCAACATGGGCGAGCTGGAGGAGCTGGCGGCCCTGTTCGAGGCCCACCACGCCCGGGCCTGGCAGGTGCAGCTGACCGTGCCGATGGGGCGAGCGGCGGACCGCCCCGACTGGATCGTGCAGCCGTGGATGGTGCTGGAGATCGTCGACCGACTCGCGGCCATCCAGCGCGACGCGGCCCAGCGCGGCTCCCCGTTCGAGGTCTTCGCCGGCAACAACATCGGCTACTTCGGCCCGCACGAGGCCATCCTGCGCAGCCGGCCCGGCAAGCGCGCGAACCACTGGAACGGCTGCCGCGCGGGCATGCAGGTGCTGGGCATCGAGGCCGACGGGGTGGTCAAGCCCTGCCCCTCGCTGCCGACCGCGCCCTACACCGGCGGCAACGTCAAGGACCGGCGCCTGCAGGAGATCTGGGACAGCGCGCCGCCCATGGCCTTCGCGCGAGACCGGGGACTGGAGGAGCTCTGGGGCCGCTGCGAGGGCTGCTACTACGCCGAGACCTGCCGCGGCGGCTGCAGCTTCACCGCCCACGCCACGCTGGGTCGCCGAGGCAACAACCCCTTCTGCTGGTACCGCGCCGACCAGCTGCGTCGAGAGGGCCTGCGCGAGCGGCTGGTCCAGGTCGAGTCCGCGCCGGGCCTGCCCTTCGACTTCGGGCGCTTCGAGCTCTCCGAGGAGCCCTGGCCCTAGGAGGATCAGAACAGGTCCTCGAAGGCCGCCTCCAGGTCCCACTCCTCGGTCTCGATCGGCGCGTGCGGCTCCTCGAGGTAGTCGCGGCTGGGGTCCGGCAGGAAGTGGGAGTCGGCCGCCAGCCCGAAGAGACCGGGCGAGGCCTCGCAGTGAGGCGCGAGCCCCAGCGCCTGGGCGTCCAGCAGCGGCCCGTCGTGCAGGCGGGCCAGCCTCGGGGCCCGAGGAGAGCTCACGGCGGGCAGGGCGAAGGTGCTGCCCGGCGAGCTGGGGGCCGGGTCCACGGCGTCCCTGGTCCGCTCCCTGGCCCAGGACCAGAGGGGCCTCCAGCTGGGCGCGCCGACCAGCCGAGCCAGCGGCAGACAGACCCGGAGCTTGGCCTTGTCCGCGCTGTGGCTCCAGGTGCTGTGCAGCACGTGCAGCCAGTCGCCCCAGCTGTCCTGCACCTGCTCGGCCGAGCTGCCGTCGTCGTAGTCCAGGACCAGGCAGGACAAGGCCAGCACGCTCTCGCTGCCGCGCCTCAGCGCCGGCGCATAGAGCGCGGGCGACCAGAGCCGCAGGTCCCGCTTGCTCTTGTCCAGGGCTCGCCGCTGCAGGCGCTCGTAGGCCTCCTCGACGGCGGCGCGGGGCTCAGCGCCGGTGCGCGCGGCCTCGTGCTGGACGCGCAGGAGCTCCGAGTAGTGGGGACCGCCGCGGTAGCTGCCCTCCTGCCAGGCCCGCCAGGCGGCCTCGAGCTGGGCTCGATCGCGCTCCTCACGGGCTCGCGAGGCGGGCCTGAGCTCGAAGCGCAGCAGGCCCTCGACCAGCTGCTCCAGGCTGGCGCACTGCTGCACCACCTCGACGTCGAAGACACGCTTGAAGCTGACCAGCGGGAAACGCACGGCCCGAGTGTGTCAGGCCTGGGCGACCTCGGCCAGCCAGCCCTCGGCCACATCCCGACTCCGGAACACGCGGCGCTCGATGCCATCGCCGTCCAGCGCCTCGCGGTAGGAGTCGCCGACCGCCTGGACCAGGAAGTTGCCCACCACGATCGCCATGCGCAGGGCCTTGCGAGGCGGCTCCAGCCGGGTCGTGTCCAGCGAGCCCTCGCTCACCTCGGTCAGATCGACCAGCAAGGGTGCCCGTCCGTGGGCCTGGTAGAGGGCGTCCACGCGCACAGAGGCGCGCTGGGCCTGCGCCAGATCCAGGGGCTCGCTGGCCTCGAAGGCCACCTCGATAATCCCGTCGTCGCGTCGAAAGACCTGCATGAGCCACCTGTCGGTTGCCGGCTTCCTACCTCAAGTTTCAAGACCCGTAAAGGTCACGGACCTGTCGTCATGGTGTCAACGGCTCCCCGAGGTCCAGCGGCCCCCTGCTACCCTCCAGCGGTGGCCGATCTCGTCCTTTCATTGACCCGCTTCCCGCTGCCCCCGGGCGACCCTCTCGAGGCGATGCTCGCCGAGGCCGAGCGCAACGTCGGCGCCGAGGGGCACCTGCCCTGGCTGGTCATCGGCGGCACGCGCGAGCACCGGCTGGCGGTGCGCCGCAACGACCTCGACCCCGAGGACTGCGCCCGCGTGGCCGAGCGGCTGCTGGCCGAGCCCGATGTGCTCTGGGTGGCCATCGCCGGCGAGGCCGCGCTGCCCTCGGGCATGGGCTTCCTGCGGCACGTCTTCGTGCGCCGCGAGTCACCCGGCGGCGCCTGGGACGCCGCGGTCCGACCCTTCCTCGCCGCCGACGAGGTCGTGTGGTTGGGGGGCTGGTCGCGCCAGGCCGGCGAGGGCCGGGCCTCGGGCGCGCTCAAGGCCATCTTCCCGCCGCCCAGCCGGAGCTGGGTCCGCTTCCTCGACGAGGACGAGGATCCCGGCGAGCCCTCGGCCCTGCAGGAGGTGCCCGCCGGCGCGACGACCGAGGACATCGCGCGCATGGCCGGCCTGCTGATGGAGAGCTTCTTCGTCAGCCACGGCTTCGTGCCCCCCAGCGTGGTCCGCTACGACGGCGCCCGCCTCGAGGTCCGGGTCCTGCCGCGCAGCAGCAGCCCCAACGCGGCGCCGGACCTGGCCATCCGGCTGGCCCAGGAAGACGACACCGAGGCCATCGGCCTGTTCAAGCGGACCAACGACCCCGAGGTGCAGCCCTCGGCCGAGCAGGTCCATCTCCGCATCGAGTTCCGCTCCGGTCCCGCGCTGATCTGGAAGCGCCGCTTCCGCATCGTCGGCCAGAACCGCGCTCGCTGGCTGGACCCGGGGGGCGAGATCAGCGCCGACGAGACCCTCGCGCGGCGCTGGCTGCCGGGCTGACGTGTACGCCCTGATCCCGGCCCGGAACGAGGCGCCCCGGGTCGCCGACGTCGTGCGCGGTGCCCTCCGCCACGTGGACGCCGTGCTGGTCGTGGCCAACGGCTGCCACGACGACACGGCCTCGATCGCCCACGACGCGGGGGCCGAGGTGATCGAGAGCGAGCCCGGCTACGGCCTGGCGCTGCAGGCCGGCTACCGCCACCTCCGGGGCAACGGCGTGGTGCAGCTGGACGCCGACGGGCAGCACCCGCCCGAGGAGATCCCCCTGCTGCTCGCGCGCATGGTCGGCGCCGACATCGTCATCGGCAGTCGCTTCATGGGCGCGCCCTGCTACCGCGTGCCCCTGACGCGGCGGCTCGCGATCATGGGCCTGTCGGGCCTGACCTCGGCGATGATCCGGCAGCGCGTGCGCGACGTGACCAGCGGCTTCCAGGCGCTCAGCCCTCGGGCCGTCGCGGTCTTCGCCCAGCACTTCCCGCCGCACATGCCCGACGCCAACACCCTGGTCCTGGCCCGCCGCATGGGCCTGGCGCTGGCCGAGGTGCCCGTCGAGATGCGCGAGCGCCAGGGCGGCCGAGGCATGCACGACGGCCGGCCCAGCCCCAGCTACGTGCTCGAGATGGCCCGCGCCGTGCTGCGTGAGGCGATGCTGGCCCCCCATCCCGGGGCGAGGTCCAGCGAAGGATGATCAGCCTGGTCCTGCCGCCGCTCACGCAGGTCAACACGCCCTACCCCTCGACGGCCTACCTGGCCCGGGCGCTGCGCGCCGAGGGCATCGCCTGCGCGCAGCGGGACCTGGGCATCGAGCTGGTCCTGCGCCTGTTCTCCCGCCCGGGCCTGGAGCAGGTCTTCGAGCAGCTCGACGAGCTGGACGAGCTGCCCGATCCGGCCTGGCGTGCGCTGTCTCTTCGGCGTCAACACCTGGGCGTCGTCGAGCCCGTGATCGCCTTCCTGCAGGGCCACGATCGCGGCCTCGCGCCGCGCATCCTGGACACCCCCTTCCTCCCGGGCGGGCCGCGCCTCGACCAGGCCGATCTGAGGGACTTCGGACGTATGGGGACCCAGGACGCGGCCCGGCACCTGGCCTCGCTCTACCTCTTCGACCTGGCCGACCTGGTCACCGCCTGCCTGGACCCGGGCTTCGGCCTGGCCCGCTACCAGCACCACCTCGCGGTGGGCTCGGCCTCCTTCGACGCGATCTGCGCGCGGCTGGAGCAGACCAGCCTGGTGGACCTCCTCCTCGACGAGCTCAGCGACACGCTCGAGGGGCAGGTCGTGGGCCTCAGCGTGCCCTTCCCGGGCAACCTGTACGGCGCGCTGCGCGTAGGCCGGCGACTCCGCCAGCGGGGGGTCGAGGTCCTGATGGGCGGCGGCTACGTCAACACCGAGCTGCGCGAGGTCGACGAGCCGCGGCTCTTCGGCTTCGTGGACGCGCTGATGTTCGACGACGGCGAGGGGCCGCTGCTGGCCTGGCTGGAGCACCGGGCGGGCGGGCCGGACCAGCGCCACCGCACGCTCAGCCAACAGGGCTGGCACCGCTCGGGGAGCCGCGCCGCGACGACGGTCTTCGCGGCCGACTATGGCGGCCTCGAGCTGGGGCACTACCTGCAGCTGGTCGACACGCTGAACCCGGCCCACCGCCTCTGGTCGGACGGGCGCTGGAACAAGGTGACCCTGGCGCACGGCTGCTACTGGAAGCGCTGCAGCTTCTGCGACACCTCGCTGGACTACATCGCGCGCTACGAGCCGGCGCGAGTCGCGCTGCTGGTCGACCAGATGAGCCAGACCGTCGCGCTCACGGGGCAGCGGGGCTTCCACCTCGTCGACGAGGCCGCCCCGCCCGCGGCGCTGAAGTCCCTGGCCCTCGAGCTGCTGGCCCGGGGGCTGCAGCTGAGCTGGTGGGGCAACATCCGCTTCGAGCGGGCCTTCACGCCGGACCTCTGTCGCCTGCTGGCCGCCTCGGGCATGGTCGCGGTGACGGGGGGCCTCGAGGTCGCCAGCGACCGCCTGCTGCAGCGCATGGACAAGGGGGTCACGGTGGCCCAGGTCGCGCGCGCGGCCCAGGGCTTCCGCGACGCCGGCGTCATGGTGCACGCCTACCTCATGTACGGCTTCCCGACCCAGACCGACCAGGAGACTCTGGACGCCGCGGAGACCGTGCGCCAGCTCTTCGCCGCCGGCTTGCTCGACTCGGCGTTCTGGCATCGCTTCGTGCTCACGCGGCACGCACCGATCGCCAGGGACCCCGCGGCCTTCAGCGTGACGGTGGCGGCCTCCCACGGCAGCTTCGCGAGCAACGATCTGGCCCACGAGGACCCCACGGGCGGCGACCACGACCGCTTCGACGCGCTGCTGCCGGCCTGGCTCGAGGACTGGATGCGAGGTCGAGGGCTGGGCCAGGAGGTGGCGGGCAGCCAGGTGGATCCTGGCCGGATCGAGGCCGCGCTGGACGAGCCCGACCCCGAGCGAGGCCGCCAGGTGGTCTGGCTCGGCGGGGAGCCGCTCTTCGCCGAGCAGGGGCTGCTGCTGTTCCAGGGCACCGAGCAGGCCTGCGTCGAGGGGCCCGAGGAGCAGCTGGACTGGCTGCACGCGGTGCTCTGCGCGGCCGAGCCCGGGGCGGGCGTGGAGCTGGCAGACCTGCCGGAGTTCCCGGGCAGCGAGCTGGAGCGCGCCCGGATCTGGCAGGCGGCGCGAGCCCTGGGGCTGGTGGTGGTCTGATCCCAGGGGCCGGACCCCGTCGAGGAGCGCGCCTGTGCGAGTCTTCGATCCATGGACTTCTCGCAGCTGCCGCCCTGGTACGTGCTGGCCCTGACGGGGCTGGCTGGAGCCGCCCAGCTGGGCGTCATCCTGGCGGTCATCGTCGCCGCGATCCGCGCCTGGCCAGAGACCCGAGGGGCGTGGCGACCCGGCCTGATGCTGGCCGGGCTCGCGGCCGCCCTGGGCATCCCGAACCGGATCGTGGGGGCGATGTACACGGACGTCAGCGCCATGCTGCCCTTCCTGCCGGCGCAGGATCAGGAGCCCGTCGAGGCGCTGATCGTCGCGCTGCCGGGCATGGTCTTCGGCGTGGCCATCGGGGTGGCCCTCTACGGCGCGCACTACGCCCTGACCCTGAAGCTCGGCTCCGGTCAGGCCCACCCCTTCCCCCTGCTGACCGGCCAGTCCCAGCCCACCCGCGGCTGGGGCCTGGCGCTGGCCCTCGGCGTGGGCGCGGGCCTGCTGTCCACGGCGCTGTTCCGCCTCCTGGCGATCGAGGTCGGGGAGCTCATGGAGCTGGCCGAGGACCTGACCCCTGGCCTGGATCGAGAGGCCTGGTGGTTCAACTGGCTGGTGGTGCTGCCCTGGACGCTGGCGGCGGCGATCCAGGAGGAGCTGATGTTCCGAGGCGTGGTCCAGCGCTTCCTGGCCCGGTGGTTCGGCCGAGGCGAGGTGGGAGGGTGGCTGGCCATCGTCGCCACCAGCCTGTTCTGGGCCTGCCTGCACGCGCCCAACACCAGCGCGATGGGCTTCAAGCTGGTGCAGATCTTCCTGCTCGGCCTGATCTTCGGCGCCCTGGCCCGCAAGCGCGGGGTCGAGGCCAGCATCCTGGCCCACATGAGCCTGAACTTCGCGGCGACGGCGCTGGAGCTGGCGCTGTAGTCGGCCTCGGGCCTGGCCCGAACGTCAGATCCCGGAGGCGAACTCGCGCAGGGCCTCGTGGCCCTCGGGCTCGCGGAACGTGCAGTAGTGACCGTCGTAGTCCTCGCGCCGCTGGCACTCCTCGACCACGGCGTTCGGCGAGGCCTCGCCCAGCCAGCGCGTGGTCTGGTTCGGCACCTGGTAGTCGTCGACGCCCAGCAGGATCAGCTCCTCGACCCCCGGATCCTGGTCGGGCGCCACCGCCAGCGGGTCCGCCCCGTCCATCACGGTCTGGAAGAGCTGCAGGATGGGGTGCTGCTCGTCCATCAGGCCCCAGGACGACTCCGGCAGGCCGACCAGGGCCGCGACCAGCTCCCCCGGCGTGGCCGTGGCCGGGTCCACCCCGATCAGGGGCTCCAGCGTCTCGGTCAGGCCGTTGCCGCCGTTGGCGAAGAGCCCGGTGCCCAGGACGTAGTGGGTGTAGTAGCCGCCGCTGCCGCTCATGAAGGCGCTGCTGGCGCCCTCGCCCTGCTCCATGGCCAGGCCGACGTGGGCCGTGACGCTGCCCAGGCTGTGCCCGAAGGAGCCGACGCGGGCGCCGTCGGTGTCCACGTGCCTGGGCAGCTCCTCGCGCACGAAGCGGTTGAGCACCACGTGGTCCACGGCCGCCTGCCGCTCGTTGTCGCGGAAGGCGGGCAGGTTGCCGATGTTGTAGAAGCCCAGGCTGGCGCCGAAGCCTTGATCGATCAAGGGGTAGCGCAGGCCGTAGAGCGGCTGGTCCCGGCTCACCACGACCACGCCCGAGCTGGCCAGCGCCTCGGCCACCTCGTGCAGGGAGCTGTCGCTGCTGATGCGCGCGACCGCGTTGTAGGCCGAGCCGCCGGTGCCGTGGTCCCAGGTCATCACGCCGAAGTCCGAGCCCTCCTTGGGCACCTGGATCAGGACGCGGACCTCCTCGGTCTCCCAGTCGTTCAGCAGCTCGCCCGAGCCCGAGAACTCGATCCAGCCGTCGTGCCGCCGGTCGAAGTCACCCAGCAGGCCCAGCCCCGAGGAGGCATAGGGCGCGTCCTCGAGCCCCTGGAAGGCCAGGGTCCGGATGCGCGCCTCGTAGACGTCGAAGGGCCAGTCCTCGAGGAAGTCGACGCTGCTCGTCTCGCGCCCCTCCGAGGCGTACATCTCGGTGACTTGCTCGCTGCCGTCCAGGTAGGTCGCGATGGCCATCGTGGTCGCCTTGCCCGAGGCGGTCTCTCCCTGCTCGTAGCGGAAGCCAGCGACCTGCACCAGCTCGGTGGCGAGGTGCTCGGGCAGCAGGCTGGCCTCGACCGCGGCCTTGAGCGCGGCGAGCTCTCCGAGCGTGTCCTGGACCGTGAACGTCGTGCTGATGGCGAGGTCCTCGAGGCCAGGCGGCGGCTCCCAGCCCTCGGCCGGCCTGGCCAGGGTCTGGTCGACCAGCGCGGTGTAGGTGGTGCCGCTGCGCAAGGGGTGGCTGGGCTCGGGCGCGATGCGCAGGCTGTGGGTCGCCAGGAAGGGGTCGCCCAGGGGGTCGGCCAGCCAGTTCACCATGATCGGCACGCACTCGCCGTCCTCGGAGCAGAGGCGCACCGGGTCCTCGGGCGAGCCCGGGTAGCTGTCCTGCAGGCCCTCGAGGGGGGCCTCGAAGCGAAACGTGACCGCCGAGAAGTGGCTGAAGCCGTGCACCGACAGGGCGGCCTGCTCCTTCCAGCCGGTGACCAGCTTGTCGCCGAGGTCCGTCGGCGCGGCGGGCAGGATCGTCCAGTCGACGAAGCCGTCCTCGTCCCGCAGCTCGTCGCTGGGGAAGGGACGATCCAGCCAGTGTCCGGAGCGGTCGGGCTCGATCAGGGCCAGGGGCCCCGCCTTGCAGGCCAGCAGGAGCGTCAGCATGCTCAGACCTCGTAGGTGTCGGCTTCGGCCGCGGCGGCGATGCCGATCTCCCCTCGATGCAAGGCCGAGGCCTCGGCGCAGACCTGCTCGAGCTGATCGTCGGTGCGACCCGGGTCGTGGTGGAAGAAGAGCAGCCGCCGGGCCTCGACGATCTCGGCGTAGCGGACCGCCAGCTCGGGCGTACAGTGACCCCAGCCCACGCGCTGGACGTACTCGTCGGGCGTGTACTGGGCGTCGTGGATCAGCAAATCCGCGCCCTCGGCGATGGAGAAGCCGGACAGCCACTCGTCCCGGGGCAGGCCGCCTTGGCAGCCCAGCTGGGGCTCGTGGTCGGGCAGGTAGGCCATGCTCCGGCCGTCGCTCTCGATGCGGTAGCCCAGGGTCGGACCGGGGTGCGTGATCAGGTGCGCGCGAACCCGGAAGTCCCCTATCTCGAAGCTATCGGTGCTGAGGTCGTGGCAGATGACCTTGCTCGGGACCTCGCGGAAGCGCACCGGGAACAGGGGCGGCGAGAGGTAGCGGGCCAGGCGCTTGCGCAGCGAGTGGGTGGTGCTGGGCGGGCCCCAGAAGTGCACCTCGACGCCGGGGGTGTAGAGCGGCGCGAAGAAACCAAGGCCCTGGATGTGGTCCATGTGCAGGTGGGTCAGCAGCACGTCGACGCGCTTGAGCTCGGGGCCGAAGGTCTGACCGGCTACGCGGATGCCGCTGCCAGCGTCCAGGACCAGCCGCTGCCCCGCCTCGTTGCCTACGCCCAGGCAGCTGGTGTTGCCGCCGTAGCGCGTGGTGGAGGGGCCGGGCGACGGCAGGCTGCCGCGCGTCCCGAAGAAGGTGACCTTCACCCGACCTGCTCGAGCTGCGCCATCACGCCGACCTTGCTGCGGTCGAGGCCACGAATGGGGAAGGTGGTCAGACCGACGCTGCGGCGCTGACCGTCGAGGCCGCGCAGCAGCAGGGTCATCTGGCGAGCCCCGTCCGCCGACAGGGCCTGGTCGAGCATGGAGTCGCCCGCCGGAACCAGCGCCCCGGTGCGGTCCTCGATGCGGAACATCGCGTGCCACTCGGCCGGCTTGAGCGGACCGCACTCGTTGAAGCTGCGCCCCATGATCACCGAGGCCGCTTCGTTGAAGAAGGCCAGCGAGCCGGTGGCGTCGAAGAGCAGAACGGGCGTGGTCAGCAGGGCCACCCACTGCCGCGCCATCACCAGCTCCAGGGGTCGACTCACGCGCTGCCCTCCTGCGCCGATTCTAGCACCGGCGTCTGTCGCGGTGCCTCGCGCCGGGCTACACGGCGGCTCGAGACGGAGAGTGTACCCATGGTCATGCTGGTCACGTTCAAGCTGCAGGACGAAGATCCTGCTTTCATCGAAGAGCTCAAGAGCCTCGGCAACTGGTCCAACCGCATCGACGGCGCCTGGATCCTCGAGAGCCCGCTGGGACCGCGCAAGGTGCGCGACATGCTCTCGGCGAAGATGAAGGACGGCGACCGCCTGTTCGTGGCGCGCATCTCCCGCAACTGGGCCGGCCGGGGCATGGGTCAGGGCTTCCCCGACTGGGCGCAGCGCCGGGACTTCGGGACCTTCACGCCCCAGGGCTGATGCGCCTCCGCCTGGAGCAGCCGCTGGCCCGCGAGCCCGACCTGGTGCTGGCCCGACTCCGGGACCCACTGTCCTACGCGGCCAACCCCCGCGTGCGCGCGCTGCGGCCCTGGCGGCAGGGCTTTCGCTGCCTCGAGCAGGTCGCGGGCCCGATCTGGATGCCGGTCTACGTGGCCGTGCTGCCCATCGAGGGCGGGGTCGAGCTCCGCGCCAGGGCTCCCCTGACCCGCATCGTAGGGCGCCTGACGGTGCTCTCGGACCGGCTGGTCGACGAGCTCGAGGTGCGGGTCCCCGCGCCGCTGGAGGCCTTCGCCGAGGCGCGGCTGAGGCGCTCGCACGAGGCGATGCTGCGGGCGCTGGCGAGCTGAGCGTGCCGCTCAGGTGCTCAGTTGCACCACTCCCAGGGCCCCAGGTCCTCGAAGTCCACAGGCTGTCGCCCCGCGTAGCCGGTGCTCAGCCCGTGCCACCAGCTCACCAGGGTCTCCCCGGTGCGCCAGCAGAGCAGGACCTCGCGCCCGTTCAGCAGCGCGGGGAAGTCCAGCAGCGCGGGCTCGATGCCCCGGACCACCACGCCCTCGGCCGCGATGTGCTCGACGATGTCGTTGATCTCGGCGCGCAGGCGCTCGATGTCGCGAGTCAGCCGCTCGTGGTCCAGCTCGGGGCGCTCGCGCATCTCCTGGGCCGAGGCCCGGATCTGCTGGGCGCAGTCGGCGGCGCGGTGCACGAGCCCGCGGACCCGGGGGAGCACCGTGTTGGCCTCCACGGGGGTGAAGTACCTGAGCCTGGGGGGGCGATCGATGGAGCTGTCCATAGCCATCCCAGGATACTGCGCGTCACGTCGAGGCGGCGGCTACCGTATGCCCTCGCGGAGGTTCCATGCTGCTCGTCCTGCTCTCCTGCTCCGACTACGACCTGAAGGGAAAGGACGACGTCACCGATCCCGTCCGGGACTCCGGCGTGGACTGTCCGCCCAGCATCCCCAACTGCGAGGACAGCGGGCACAGCGACGAGCCACACGACAGCATCCCGGAGGTGCCGGACAGCTGCGAGGAGCAGTACTTCCCGGGCCAGGTCCTGGCCCAGGTCGAGGAGTGCTTCAACGAGCCCATCATCGGCACCTGGACGCCCCAGATCGAGTGGACCAGCAGCGCGCCGGGCGGGGCCTACACCACCCCGGTGGTCGGCAACCTGACGGACGACAACGGCGACGGCCGCGTCGACCAGGACGACACGCCCGACGTGGTCGTCGGCAACACCTCGGGCACTTACTGGGCGCTCTCCGGTGACACCGGGGCCACCCTCTGGAGCACCAGCAACAGCATGGGCAGCGAGCCCATGACGGCGGCGATCGCGGACGTGGACGGCGACGGCAAGGCGGACGTGATCGGCGCAGGCGCCTCGGGCATCGCGGCCTGGAGCGGCGCGACCGGCGCCCTGATCTGGCAGACCAGCGCCTACACCGGCGGCAACAGCCCCCAGTGCGGCGCGGTCGGCGTGGCGGACATGAGCGGCGACGGCGACATCGAGATCATCATCGGCAACGCGATCTACGACGGCGCGACGGGCAGCAAGCTGGCCCAGGGCGCCTACGGCTCGGGCGCGGGGCACACCTGGGCGGCCCCCATGGGCGTCACCGCCGACATCGACCAGGACGGCGACCTCGAGGTCGTCGTCGGCAACGCCATCTACGACGAGGCGGGCGCGGCCGAGTGGACCAACGGCCAGAGCGACGGCTTCGTGGCCGTCGGCAACTTCGACAGCGACCCCTACGGCGAGATCGTGGTCGCCTACGCCGGCACCCTGCGGCTGCAGGACCACGACGGCACGGTGCTCTGGAGCAAGCCCGGCTTGACCGGCTCGACCATCGGCCCGCCCACCGTCGCGGACTTCGACGGCGACGGCGAGCCCGAGATCGGCGTGGCCGGCAACAACGTCTACATCGTGGTCGAGGGCGCGGACGGCTCGACGATCTGGAGCAACGTCGTCCAGGACCAGTCCTCGGGCTTCACCGGCTCGGCGGTCTTCGACTTCGAGGGCGACGGCGCGGCCGAGGTGGTCTACGCCGACGAGGTCAACGTGTGGGTCTTCGACGGCGCCACCGGGGCCACCAAGATGAAGGAGAGCCAGCACAGCAGCGCGACCTGCAGCGAGTACCCCTCCATCGCGGACGTGGACAAGGACGGCCACGCCGAGATCATCTACAGCTCCAGCCCCTACGGCAGCCCCTCGGTCTCGGGGGTGACCGTGATCGGCGACGCCGACAACAGCTGGGCCGCGGGACGCCCGATCTGGAACCAGCACGGCTACTCGATCACGAACATCGACGACGACGGCAGCGTGCCCGCGGCGCCGGACACGAACTGGCTGACCTACAACAACTTCCGCAGCGGCGACATCCTGGCCGGTCAGGGCGGCGTGCTCGCGGACCTGGTGGTCTCGCTGGACCACGTCTGCGACATCGAGTGCGCCGAGGACGGCAAGCTCTGGGTCTGGGGACGGGTGGGCAACCAGGGCTTCCTGGACATCACCGAGCCGGTGGACGTCACCCTGCACCTGGTGACGAACGAGGGCGAAAAGCAGGTCGCCACCCAGACCATCACGCACCCCTTGCCCGCCGGCGAGATGCTGGACAGCGTCAGCTTCGAGCTCTCGGGCCTCGAGGACTGGATCATCTACGACGTGACGCTCAAGGTCGACGGCGGCAACGGCCTCGAGGGCAGCTTCATCGAGTGCGACGAGACGAACAACGAGGACTCCTGGGGCACCAGCGTCTGCCAGTGATCCAGCCTCTCGACAGGCGCCGGGCGCTCCCCAGGCGGTGAAGCGCTACCCTGCCTGCGTGCTGCTGCTCCTCCTGCTGGCCTGCGACTCCACGCCCTGCGAGGTCGACCTCGACGGCGACGGCTACCTCTCTGCGGCGAGCTGCCTGAGCGGGGACGACTGCGACGACCTCGACCCTCTGGTGCACCCGGGCGCCGAGGAGCTCTGCAACGGGCTGGACGACGACTGCGACGGCTACACGGACGACCTCGTCGTGGACTTCGACGGGGACGGCTTCTACGCCCTGGGCTGCCCGGGTGGGAACGACTGCGACGACCTCGACCCGGAGATCCACCCGTTCGCGGAGGAGATCTGCGACGGGCGCGACAACGACTGCGACCTGCGCACCGACGACGTCGATCTGGACGGCGACGGCTACATCGCGAGGGCCTGCGGCGGCGACGACTGCGACGACCTGGCCATCCGCGTGAACCCCGCCTCGCCCGAGGACTGCACGGACGGCGTCGACAACGACTGCGACAACAGCACCGACTACGAGGACCACGACCAGGACGGCTTCTACAGCGACGACTGCGGGGGCCTGGACTGCGACGACGACGACGACACCAGCTTCCCGGGCGCCGAGGAGCTCTGCGACGACAAGGATCACGACTGCGACGGCAGCACCGAGGACCTGGACCTGGACGGTGACGGCTACGGCGACGCGGAGTGCGGCGGCAGCGACTGCGACGACAGCGACGCCAGCGTTCACCCCGGAGCCATCGACGACTGCACCGACGGGCTGGACAACGACTGCGACGGGCGCGTGGACGTGCGCGACACCGACGGCGACGGCGACGCCCACGTGGACTGCGGCGGCGCGGACTGCGACGACCTGGACCCGGCCGTCAGCGGCAAGCTGGACGAGGTCTGCGGCGACGGCAAGGACAACGACTGCAACGGCGGGGCCGACGACGCCGACCTGGACAAGGACGGGGTGACCGACGAGGCCTGCGGCGGCGGCGACTGCGACGACGGCGACGAGCAGGTGCACGAGGGCCTGCGCGACTACTGCGACAGCGTGGATCGCTCCTGCGACGGCGACGACAGCGACGACCGTGACGACGACGGCCACAGCTGCGCCAGCGACTGCAACGACGGCCTGCCCAACGTGTACCAGGGCCGCTCCGAGGCCTGCGACGGGCTGGACAACGACTGCGACGGCAGCATCGACGAGGGCGTCGGCGCCTGCAGCGCCCGGCTCCCGGGCGGCATGGACTTCGCGACCAGCTCTACGGGCTGGGACCTGGACGGCACCACCTTCACGCGCGCGGATCAGGCCATCGTCGCGATCGGGGGCAGCACCGGGAACTGGAACGTCGCGGCCTACGACTCCTACAAGCTCGAGCCCCCATTCGTCTTCGAGGCCGACATCGCCCGGCGCGACGGGACGGGCGGCTCCAGCATCGGCATCTACCTGAGCCGGAACGGCGGGGACGCCGACGGCTACTACATCGTCATCAACCACGCCGGCACCAAGATCGCCTACGACATCGGCCGCCTGGTCAACGGCATCGCCCTGTCCGAGACGGGCCCCGTCCACACCCCGGTCATCATGCCGGGCATGGGCCTGCCCAACCGCCTCCGCATCGAGCACGACGGCAGCGAGCTGAAGTTCTACGTCAACGAACAGAAGGTGCGCGGGTACTCGGTCAGCGGCGACCTGAGCCAGGGCTACCCGGCCTTCATCGTCGAGGACCGCAGCGACGACGCGGTCGAGGCCAGCATGGACAACGTCTGGGTCGAGGACTGAGATGTGGGGGCGCGTCCTGGCCAGCCGCTACGAGCTCGCCGAGCAGCTCGGCGAGGGGGCCCAGGGGCGGGTCTTCGCGGCCAGGGACCTGAGGACGCGCGAAGAGCTGGCCGTCAAGCTGCTGGTGCCGAGCACCCCCTCGGCCTTCGACAAGGCCCGCGCCGAGGTGCTCAGCCTGCGCTGGCTGAGGCTCCCCGGCGTCGTGGGGCTGCTGGACGAGGGCTGGGAAGGCAGCGAGTACTTCATCGCCATGGAGCGCATCGACGGGCAGCCCTTCCCGTCGTGCCCGCAGCCCTGGGAGGAGCTCCAGCCGCTGGCCCTGCAGCTGCTCCAGATCCTGCACACCGTGCACGAGGCCGGCGTCACGCACCGCGACCTCAAGCCCAGCAACGTCCTGGTCCGGGCGGGCCGGGTCTACCTGGTGGACTTCGGCCTCACGGCCGGCCTGAGCCCCGAGACCCGGGGCGAGGGCACGCCACGCTGGATGCCGCCGGAGCAGTCCATGGGCCAGTCCACGACGCCGCGCAGCGACCTGTACGCCGCGGGGGTGCTCCTCCAGGACGCGCTGGGCGAGGCGCCCTCCTGGGTGCCCGTGATCCTGCGCGCCATGGCCCACCCGCTGGCTCAGTCCCGGCCGGCCGACGCCGAGCAGGCGCGCCGGGCGCTGGGCGGCGGGCTCCCCGATCTAGGTGCGCTCCGTCAGCGGATGGTCGAGGGACAGCCAATCGTCGAGGGTCCGCGGGTCTTCTTCCACGTCCCGGAGAGGGCCGAGGCGCTGCTCGATCGGCGCGGCGGCCAGGACCCCCAGGCTCGGCTGGACGAGCTGCAGAGGTGGATCCGCCTGGGTCGAGCGAGCCTGGACGGCGACCGGATCCGGATGGGGCCCGGCGACCTCAGCGAGCTGCGGCGGATGGCCTTCTCTCCGGCAGAGGCCGCCGAGATCGGAGACGATGCCCTGGACCGAGGGGACTGGACGGTCGCGCTGCCCGCTCTCCGGATGGCGCTGGTCCAGGCCAGGAACGAGCGGAGGGACACCCTGGATCTGCTGGCCCGCTTGAGCCTCGGTGCCCTGAACCAGGAGAGCCTCGGCCCCCTGGAGGAGGCCCTCTGCGAGGTCGAGCGCAGCTTGAGCCACGGCGAGCCCGTCCAGCACCTGGCCTCGCTGCTGCAGCAGGTCCAGCTCGTCCTGCGCGGCGAGCCCCAGCGCGCCCTGGCCCTTCAGCCGGCCCCCTTCGAGGACGAGGAGCTCGAGGCTTGGCGCCACGCGGCGCGCCTCTGGGCTCTCTGGTGGCGCGGCGAGGGCGACGAGGAGCTGGAACGCCTCCGGGACTGGGCCGCCGGGAGCCCGGAGCGCGAGGCTCGGTGGCAAGGCTGGCGGGGCGTCTTCCTGTACAGGGAGCGCCGCTACGAGCGGGCCCTGGACTGCCACGTCCGCAGCCACGACGGCTCCACGCGCCCTCTGCGGCGCATCGCGGCCGCCGTCAACGCCGCCTC
>CALGIB010000157.1 GCA_937915955.1 uncultured Pseudomonadota bacterium | reverse complement strand
CGTCCATCGCGGTGCCGCACATCGAGGGGTCCCAGGTGTCGCCATAGCTGTACACGTAGTTGGCGGGCCCCTTGCAGGCCTTCTCCCACTCGTTGGCGGAGCAGAGCCGCTTGCCCTTGCTGGAGCAGGCCTCCTCCGCGTCCTTGAAGCTGGCCTTGGCGACGGGCACCTCGTCGAGGCGGTTCGGGAACTCGAAGCGGTCCACGTAGAAGTCGTCGACCTGCACCACGTTGGCCAGCTGCTCGCTGCGCGAGGCCATCGAGCCGTCTTCCTGGCTCAGCCGGCCCGACACGAAGGTGCCGCCGGGGATCCAGACCATGTCCGGGTGCGCCTCGGCCATGGTGCGCTGGATGGCGTCGGAGGGCAGGGGGTTGGCCGCCATGACCTCCTTGCGCACCAGCTCATCCTGCTCGGCCTTGTCGACGGTGCGGTCGACGGGCTCGCGCCCGGCGATGTAGAGGCCGGCCAGCACGATGGTCGCGATGCCGACGCCGATGCCGATGAGGATGTTCCGGAGCGAGGTCTTGGGGCCCGTGCCCGCCTGCATCTCCAGGTTGAACGAGCGCTGGATGTCGAAGACCATGTCCTGCGCGCTGGGGTAGCGGTCCGCCGAGTCCGGGGACAGCGCCAGCTCGACCAGGTGATCGACGTGCTCGGGCAGGTCCTCGCGGACCTGGGTGGGCGAGAGGAAGGTGCCGCGCGGGACCTGACCGCAGAGCAGCTCGTAGAGCGTGACGCCCACCGAGTACACGTCGGACTGGGGGGTGCCCTCGCTGCCGAAGCCGGAGAGCTCGGGCGCCAGGTAGGGGGAGTCCGCCTCGCGGTCGTAGCGATCGCCGATGGCGGCGGGATCGAACATGTCCACCACGCCCAGGTCACCGACCTTGACGTTGCGCACGACCTTGCTGCCGCCGGGGCCGCTGCGGGTCGTGTGGATCAGGATGTTCTCGGGCTTCACGTTGCGGTGGATGAGCGCCGCGTCGTGGCCGATCTGGAGCGCCTCGAGCACCTTGATGACGATCTGGCAGGCGTCCTGGAGCGTGAACACCTGGCCGCTGCCCAGGTTCTCGTCCATCACCTGACGCAGGGACTGACTCTTGAAGTACTCCTGCGTGATGTAGGTGAGGCCGTTGTGTTCGTTCACCTCGCCGTAGCGGATCAGCCCGGGGTGGCGGATCTTCTTGGCGCTGGCGAAGCCGGACTTGAGCCGCTCCGCAGCGTCCCCGCCTTCGAGCAGGTGGGGCTGGATGAACTTGATCGCCACATGGCGCCCGGAGGCGATGTGACGTGCGAGGTAGGTCTTGCCGAAGATCCCGTCGCCGAGGTGGTTCTCGATCTCGTACTTGCGAGAGACCACGTCGCCGCGAGCAAATGTCAGCCTCGAATCGTCAGCCACTGCGTCTCCACGTGCACCCCGCTCTAACAGGGCTCGTGCGGCGTTCCCGGCAACCTATCACAAGGGGGCTCCCGAGGCTCCCGGTCAGGCCTTGGGCTTTCCTCGTTCGCCGAGGAAGAAGCGCAGCAACAACCCGAGCCTACGGGTCCAGGCCGAGGGCTGGAGTTGCTCGCCGAACAGCGTGTGGGTGACCAGCCCGGCCCACATCGCGACCGCCACCAGCACCACCAGGACGCCGACGGTGAAGAGCACGGGCCAGCCCGCAGGCTCGGGACTCCAGGTGGTCATCAACAGGGCCCCCGCGACGAGCAGCGCCATCGCGCAGAGCGCCAAGGAGATCCTCAGGGCGGCGTTGCGGATCTCGGCGCGGAGCAGGTCGCCGTCCTCGTTGCGCACGCCGACCTGGAGCTGGCCGCGCTCGAGGTCCAGGAGGAGCTGGTTGATCTGGGTGGGGAGCTGCTTGAAGCCGCCCTGGGCCTGGACCACCATCTTCAGCATCTCGGCGCTGATCTTCTCGGGCGAGAGGCGCTCGGCCATCATCTGGCGGGCGTGGGGGCGGATGAGCTCGACGGGGTCGGTCTCGGGCACGCGGGCTCGGAGCATGCCGTCGACGATCGAAGCCGCGCGAGCCAGCAGCGCGTACTCGGGCACCAGTCGGATCCGGAAGTCCGAGGCGACCTGGATGAACTCCACCAGGCTGGCCTGGGTGCTCAGGTCCGAGAGGCTGGCGCCGTGGTACTTCTGCATCAGGCGCTCGATCTCGGCCCGGAAGGCCCTGAGGTCGACCCGGCCTCGCACGCCGCCTGCGTGGTAGATGGTCAGCGCGAGCGTCTCGGCGTCCTGGAAGACCATCGAGACGATGGCGCTGACCAGGGTCTGCCTCATCTGGCCGGTCAGGGAGCCGCAGAGACCGAAGTCGAGGAAGGCCAGGCGGCCGTCGTCGGTGACCAGCAGGTTGCCGGGGTGGGGATCGCCGTGGAAGAACCCGTGGTCGAAGATCTGCGCGATCGTGGTGTCGACGAGCCGATGCATGATCGGCCGAAGCCGCCCGTCGTCGTCGGCGATCTGCGACAGGGGCGTGCCGCGGATGCGCTCCATGACGAGCACGCGCGAGCTGGTCCAGCGTCGGTGGATGCGAGGGACCACGACGTCCTGATCTTCGAAGAAGCACTCGCGGAAGCGCGCGGCGTTGCGGGCCTCCTGCCAGAAGTCCAGCTCCTGGGCGATGGCCCTCTCGAGCTCCTGCACGATGGCGACGGGCGTATAGACGCCGGGGAGCTCGATGCGGCCCTCCAGCAGCGTGGCCAGCGAGTGCAGGATGTGGATGTCCGAGCGGATGGTGGCCTGGATGCCGGGCCGCTGGATCTTGACGGCCACCTCCTCGCCGTCCTCGAGCACGCCCAGGTGGACCTGCGCGATGGAGGCGCTGGCCACCGGCGTCTCGTCCAGCTGGGCGAAGACCTCGTCGATGGGCTGGCTCAGCTCGGACTCGAGCACGGCGCGGGCCTCCTCCCAGGAGACCGGCGGCACGTCGTCCTGGAGCTTCTGCAGCTCCAGGACCAGCGCGGGCGGGATCACGTCGGGGCGCACGCTCAGGACCTGCCCGAGCTTCACGAAGGTGGGGCCCAGCTCGACCAGGGCTCGGCGCACCCGCACCGGCCAGGCGCCCTCGTCCTTCACTGTCTCGTCCGAGTACTGCTCCCAGCCAGCGCTGGTGAGCAGGCCCCCGAAGCCGTAGCGGCCGAGCACGCTCGCGATGGTTCGGACCCGGCCTAGGTCATGGACATCGATGTGCGGCACGAGTGGAGGCTATCAGTAGGCTCGGGCGAAGATGGCCATGTGCGTCGCGGGCCTGCCGCTGTAGAAGCAGCTCCTACCGGAGACCTCGCCCTGTCCGTCCAGGGGGTAGCAGCGGACGGTGGCCTTGGTCTCGGCCTTGATGGCGTCTTCGTTGGCGCTGTCGTCACACCAGGGGACCAGGTACCAGCCGCCTTGTTCGTTCAGCTGGGCCTTGAAGTCGTCGTAGGTCTCGACCCGGTGGGTGCGGCTCCTCCGCAGCTCGGTCGCCTTCTCGAGCAGCTCCGCCTGGATGCCCTCGAGCACCTGCCGGACCTGGACCTCGCAGCCCTCGAGGGCGACGGCGAACTTGTCGCCGCCCGAGCGCTTCTTGCAGAAGGCCGTGCTGGCGGCGACGTCCCTCG
>CALGIB010000156.1 GCA_937915955.1 uncultured Pseudomonadota bacterium | reverse complement strand
GCCTGCGACCAGACCCGCGTCTTCGGCCACTACTTCAGCGCCCCCGTGAACAACCTGTTGTTTACGGGGACCAGCGCCGGCCACCACGACCTGACCCACAACGAGCCCGACCCCCAGGACGAGGTGCACGACATCACCGTGCAGATCGTCGAGGAGTTCGCCTACCTCGTGCAGGCCCTGGACGCCGTGCCCGAGGGCGACGGCACGCTGCTCGACAACTGCGTGCTGCTGGCCACCAGCGAGTGCAGCGCGGGGCGCACCCACAGCCTCGACGAGATGCCCGTGCTGGTCAGCGGCAGCGGCTGCGGCACCCTCGTCCAGGGCGAGCACGTGCGCACCCTGGGCGGCGAGAACTCGAACAAGCTGCTGCTGAGCCTGATCCGGGCCACGGGCATCCTCAAGAGCAGCCTGGGCACCGACGACAGCTACACCGAGGACGGCCTGTCGGGGATCGAGCTGTGAGCCCGCTGATCGCCACGCTGCTGGCCTGCGCGCAGCCCGAGCCGGACCCGGACACCTGCGAGAACCTGGGCGACACCCACGTGCTCGTGATGGACCGGCTGCTGCTGGCCCGCCAGGAGGACGGGGTCGTCGAGGGCTTCAACCTGGACGGAGAGGACGACGACGACTGCGGCCTGGGCGACTTCGTGGACTCCGAGGGGACCACCGGCATCGACAACGCCTTCTCCCGGCTCATCCCCGCGCTGGAGACCACCGAGGCCGCCGGCGTCGAGGACGTCGTGTTCGAGGCCATCAACAACGGCTCGCTGCTGCTGATGATCGAGCTGGCGGCCGTGGATGACCTCGAGCAGGACCCCTGCGTCGAGATGACGGTGGGGCAGGGCCAAGGCGAGCCCCGGGTCGGCACCAACGGCAGCCTGCTGCCCGGTCAGACCTTCGATCGCCACGCGACCGCGCCCACCGCCTCGGCCTCGGGTCTGGGGGTCGAGGACGGCCGCGTCATGGGCTCCGGCCTGGATCTGGCGCTGCCGATCGAGATCCTGGGCACGCCGCTGGAGTTCGAGATGGTGGACGGGGCCCTGCGGGTGGACATCGACCCCGGCACGGGCGGGGCCACCGGCGTGATGGGCGGCAGCATCGACATCGACGACCTGCTCGATCTGGTCAGCGACAACGGCATCGCCGAGGAGGTGGCCCAGGTCCTGACGGGCCTGCTGGACGCGGCGGCGGACATGGACCCCGACGGCGACGGCGAGTGCCGCCACCTCTCGGTCGCCTTCGAGTTCAGCGCGGTCACCGCCTACTTCTACGAGGACGAGCCCGAATAGCTACCGCCGCTTCGCCGGGGTCTCCTTGCCGGCCTTCGTCGACGTGGACTTGCCGGCCTTTCCCCCCGCCTTGCCAGACTTCGCGGCCGGCTCCCCCGAGCTGGCGGGCGGCCGCGCGACCGAGGGCTGCGCGCTGACCCGCGGCTCCTCCCCCGAGGCCAGGCAGGCCTGGAGTGAGGCGAGGGCCTGGGCGTCCCGCAGCCGGACCGGGTTGCCGTTGGTGGCGTAGTGCATCTTCGGGTTGCCCTCGAAGGGCTCATCCGGGAAGCTCACCGAGACCGCCGGGGACAGGCCGCCGCCCTGCTCGTAGGCGGCGCGGATGGGAGCCTGGAGCGCGAGCAGCTCGTCGTCGGCCTCGCAGACGGCCGAGAAGTCCTGCCAGCTGAGCCAGACCTTGCCGTCGCGGGCGGTCACGGCCTCGGGCACGCTGGCCTGCTTGACGACCTCCTCCAGACTGCTCCAGGTCATCAGATCCCTGCTCGTCGACCGGTAGATCGAGCGGGCGCAGAGCTCACAGGTGGCGCCCGAGGCGCAGCCGGTGCCCTCGGCGACGCCCTTCACGAAGAGCACCCAGGTCCCGTCGCTGCGCTGGGCGATGGCCGCGTCGCTGACGCGCAGGCCCTCGTCCTGTCCGCTCGCGAAGACCTCGAAGGCCTCGCCGAAGCCCACCTCGGACAGCCGGCGTGGGCGGCTCTGGAGCGCGCAGATGCCGTCGAGGTCGCGGGTGCTCTTGCCCGAGCTGCCGATGTGGGTCAGCCGCAGCCTCCGGTCCATCAGCTGGAAGATCCAGGACTCGCCGTCGGCCTGGAAGATCTGCGAGGTCTTGCTCCGGAGCGTGCGCTCGACGTCCTCACAGCCCCTCCGGCTGGACCCGGTCAGGGTGATCACCTCGGCGTCGTCCACGAAGGGGCAGGCACCCTCGAAGTACAGGAGCTGGCCCGATCCGGGCGGGTCCTCGCCCCGGCTTCGGGCGGTCATGGCCCAGCGGCCGCCAGGCAGGGAGCTGAAGACCGGATCGCCGTAGCCCGACGACGAGCTGCCCCCCGGGTCCCAGACCGCCGCGTCGATGCCGTCGGTGCGCACCACCTGCCCCTCCGCCAGGGCCCCGATGCGGGTGGCGTTCTGGCGGCCCGAGCCCTGCTTCTGCAGGCCGACGGTCTGGTAGAAGTAGGCCACGCTTCCCTGCTGGAGCACCGCGGCGCTCTGGAGCGTGCCGCTCCGGGCCTGGCGGTCCCGGGCCCCGCTCGCCCCGGTCTGCTGCTCGACCCGGTCGACGACCTCTCGCGCCTGCCGGGTGGCGAGGTCGCAGGCGCCGAGGCTCCAGAGGCACAGAAGGGTCACCGCATCTCCGTGTGTGGAGGCGACATCGCGCCCGGGAGCGAGTTCCAGGAGGGCCCGCGGCCCGCAGGGGACGGCGGCACATCCACAGGGCTCCATGATAGTCACGAGCATGCTCAGCTTTCTGCTGGCCTGCGTCCCCGGACCCGAGCCGCCGGCGAACAACCTGCTCCTCGTGACCTTCGACACGACGCGCTACGACCACGTGGACCCGGAAGGTGGCCACACCCCCTCGTGGGCCAGCCTGGCCTCGCGCGGCACCTGGTACACCCAGGCTCGCAGCCCCATCCCGGTCACGCTGCCGGCACACACCAGCCTGCTGACCGGTATGCCTCCCCTGGCCCACGGCGTGCTCGAGAACGGGGTCGTCATCCCCGAGGGGCTGTTGACGCTGCCCGAGCGCCTTTCGGAGGTGGGCTACAGCACAGGTGCAGCCATCGGGGCTATGCCGCTGGCCTCGCACTTCGGCACGGGCCAGGGCATCCAGCACTTCGACGAGGACCTCCGCAGGGAGATCGGCAGCACCGCCCACTACGCCGAGCGACCCGCGACCGAGGTCACCGACGCAGGGCTGGCCCTGGTGGGCGAGATGGAGGAGCCGTGGTTCCTCTGGGTCCACTACTTCGATCCCCATCGACCCTGGGCGGACGAGGACTACCGCGGCGAGATCCAGGCCGCCGACGCTCAGCTGGGGCGTCTGCTCGAGCGGCTGCCGACCCACACGGTGGTCATCGCCACCGCGGACCACGGCGAGGGGCTCGGGGAGCACGGCGAGGACACTCACGGCAAGTTCCTCCACGACGCCACCCTGGCGGTTCCGCTGGTGGTGGTCGTCCCCGGCCACCAGCCTGCGCGAGTGGAACAGCCCATCTCCCTGGCCCAGG
>CALGIB010000155.1 GCA_937915955.1 uncultured Pseudomonadota bacterium | reverse complement strand
CGCGCCGCGGACCGAGGAGCTCGACCAGGCGCTGATCGCCTGGCTCGACTCGCAGCCGGTGGTGGCGGACTGGGCGCCCTCGGGCCGCACCGAGCGGGAGCTGAGCGCGGAGCTGGGCCAGCTGGACGCGCGGCTGGCGGAGCTCCAGGAGCGAGCCTCCGAGCTGGCTCTCCACGAGGGGGAGGCCCAGCCCCCTGCGCGGGACCGGGGCCTGCGCCTGGCCCGCTACGGCGTGGTCAGCCGCGAGCTGGAGATCTGGACCCAGCGCCGCGAGCGCCTGGCGGGCCAGCTGGCTCACCTCGAGGACGCCGTCGAGGTCCCGCTGGAGGCCGCCGAGTCGGCCCGCAAGGCCGCGGACGACGCGCGGGAGCAGGCCCAGGACGAGTCCGCCCGGCTGCTGGCCGCTCAGCTGGACGCCGTCGCCACCAGCGTGGAGCGTGCCCAGAAGCTTCGGGGCGAGGTGCAGGTCGAGGGCGAGCGCTTCGACCAGGGCGAGGCCGCCTTCCTGGAGACCCTGGTCGACCTCGAGGCCCGCGGCGAGACCGTGCGCCAGACGCCGCCGCTGACGCAGGGGCGCGACCAGCAGGCCTCGCAGGTCTGGATCGAGCTGGGCCAGCTCATCGGCGCGCTGCGCGACGAGGCCATGCTGCGGCACGAGCGCAAGGCCCGGCGCTGGTCCGAGCCCGAGCTCGCGGACCTGGCGGCGGCCCGAGAGGCGCTGCGTGTCGACCGGGCCTCGGTGGAGCTCGAGAGCGAGGAGCTTGGACTGGCCTTCGACCACCGCGAGCAGGCGCTGAGGGCCCTGGGCTCGGACATCCAGCGTCGGGTTGATCGCGCCACGCTGCACGAGGCGGAGACCCTGGGGCTGCTGGCGCGCGCGAACCTGGCCCGTCGGCAGCTCCGCGACGAGGTGCCCGCGCAGACGCTGCTCCAGGAGAACACCATCGGCGAGGCCCTGGCCGAGGTTCAGCTGCTGGTGCCCAACGTCTGGACCCTGGGCCGGAACCGGGTCAGCCAGCTGCTGCGGTGGCCCGACCTGGCCACGGCGCTGGCGGCGCTGCGCGGCATCCTGGGTCTGCTGTTGGCCCTGGCGGTCTGGCGCTTCGCCCGCAACCGCGCCGAGCCCGTGGTCGCGCGGCTGGTGCGACGCTCGGCCGAGGCGCACACCGACCGGCTGCAGCGGGCCGAGCTCGAGGGCCTGGCCAAGCCCGCCACCCCCGTGGCCAAGGCCCTGCTCGACGTCGGCGTGGTCTGGCTCCTGCTGGGGCCTTCGATGGACCGCCTGCCGGAGCTGGGGCTGGTCCTGCTCGTCTACTGGCAGTTCGCGATGTACCGGCTGCTCACGGGGCTCTACGGCCTGCTCGTCGCCAGCCCGGCCGAACGCCGCGCCTCACTGCTGGTGGTCGCCAAGCAGACCTGGGACCTGGGCGAACGCACGGTGCAGTGGCTGCTGGTCTGGGGCATCGCGCGTCAGTTCGTCAGCACCGTGTGCCTCGAGATCCTCGCGGTGGACGCCATCCATGCGCTGGCGATGCGGGTCTTCGCGGCGCTGCTGGTCGTCTTGGCCGTGCGGCTGCTGCACCTCTGGGAGCCGACGCTGCGGCGCTGGATCGCTCGGCACGGTGACGACAACCCGGTCCGCGCCTGGCTGACCAGCGAGCCCCGGCGACCCATCCTCACCCGCTGGCTGCGCGCGCTCATCGACCTGGTGCTGCTGACCATCAGCGGCGCCTGGACCTTCGTGCAGGGCCGCGCCGGAGAGCGCAGCACGCTCGGACGCCTGCTCAACCTGTTCTACCGCTACCGCCTCGGCGAGAAGGAGAGCGAGGCCGAGGTCGAGCCGGCGCCCTTGCCTCAGGAGCTGCTGAGCGCCTTCGATCGGAGCTCGGACCCCGACGCCCACATCCAGCGCGACGAGCTGGACCGGGCCCTGTTCACGGCGGTGCGGCGCTGGCAGAAGGAGCCCCGCCAGGGCACCCTGGCCCTGATCAGCGATCGCGGAAGCGGCTCCAGCACGTGGCTGGATCAGGTCTGCCAGGAGCTCGCCGACGAAGGACAGGTGCTCACGCGCTTCAGCCTGGACCACCGCGTCCTCGACGAGGCGGGCATGTGCCTGTTCCTGTCGCGCTCGATGGGGATGGAGCCCCGCGACACGGTCGAGGAGCTGGTGGAGGCGCTGGCCGAGCGGCCCTCGGGGGTGCTCGTCTTCGAGGGTGCTCACGGCGCCTTCCTGCGAACCGTCGGGGGCTTCGAGGCGCTGCGCGCTCTGCTCGAGATCCTGGGCGCGACCAGCGACCGGCACTTCTGGGTCGTCGGCTTCCACAAGCCCGCCTGGCAGTACCTGTCCCGGCTGGGGCACCTGCTCAAGGTGCACCTGTTCCGCGACGTGGTGGAGCTCGCGGCCTTGACCGAGTCCGAGCTTCGCGAGCTGGTCGTCAAGCGCACGGTGGGCGCCGGCTTCGAGGTCGACTTCAACAAGCTCGTGCGCCGCGGCGCGCTGTCGGGGGACGCCGAGGGTGAGCTGGAGCGGGCCACCGTGGCCTTCTTTCGGGTCCTCGGCGAGGCCAGCTACGGCAACCCCACCGTCGCTATGAGGCTCTGGTGCGAGTCCCTCTCGGTGGGCGAGGGCAAGGTGCTGCACGTGCGCCTCGGGCAGGCTGTGAAGGAGGCCCGGGTCGAGGGCCTGGGCGAGCCGGAGCTCTTCGCCCTGGCGGCGCTGCGCCTGCAGGACGGGCTGACCGAGGGGGAGCTCTCTCGGGTCAACAACGAGAGCGCAACCAGCGTGCGCGCGTCCCTGCAGCTGCTCGACGGTCGCGGGCTGGTCGAGCGCAGCGGTCTGGATACCTGGTCGCTGGCGCCTCGTCAGCTGGCTGCGGTGACCCGGACGCTGGTCGTCCGCAACCTCATGGAGTGGCACTGATCATGGAGAACCCCCAGGATCTCCTGCAGTTCCTCGACCTGGACCGGGTCCCCGTCGCCATCGTCGTCATGATCGTGGGGCTGGTCGGCGCGCGCCTGCTGACCGGCTTCCTCGAGGACCTGGCCGAGCGCTTCGCCGGGCGCCGGCTGCTGTTCAAGAAGATCGCGGCGCTGTCGCGCTTCGGCATCTACGTGGCCGCCTTCGTGATCACGGCCAGCTCGGTGCTGGTGCTCGAGAGCGAGGCCATGCTGGCGTTGACCGGCACCATCGGTCTGGCCCTGGGCTTCGCCTTCAAGGACCTGCTCGCCTCGCTGATGGCGGGCGTGATCCTGCTGTTCGACGAGCCCTTCCAGGTCGGCGACCGTGTGTCCTTCGGTGGCTACTACGGCGAGATCACTGAGATCGGCCTGCGCTCGGTGCGCATGGTGACGCTGGACGACAACCTCGTCACCATCCCGAACAGCAAGTTCCTCAGCGAGTCCAGCGCTTCGGCCAACGCGGGCGCTCTGGACTGCATGGTGGTCATCCCCTTCTACCTGGCGGCGGCCGAGGACTTCGCGAGGGCGCGCGCCCTGATCGAGGAGGCCACCGCCACCAGCCGCTTTGTCTTCCTCGACAAGCCGCTGGTCACGCTGGTCTCCGACGAGTTCATGGGCGAGCGCTTCGTGACCATCATCCGCGTGAAGGCCTACGTCTTCGACGCGCGCTTCGAGAAGAGCTTCGCCTCGGACGTGACCGAGCGCGTGAAGGTCGCCCTGGCGGGTGCTGGCATCAGGACGCCGGATCGCCAGTACCGGGACCTGGAGCTGAACCACGGGCGAGAGACGCCCCCGTAGCGCCGGCTCGGCTCAGTCGAAGAAGTCGTCCAGCGGCAGGCTGCCCATGAGGATGTCGCCGTACATCGCCTGGGTCGTGGCCTCGCCGACGGGAGTCCCCGCCTTGTCGAAGACGGTCAGCGTGACGGTCATCTCCGTGCCGTCGATCATCTGGTAGGCGGGCAGGTCGGTCCCCGAGACCCAGGCCATGGTCTGGGTGTCCAGGCCGAGGTTGTCCTTGTCCGCCCGGTAGCCGAGCGCCAGGTAGGGGGCCCCCGAGGTGGCCTGACCGCTCATGCGCAGGTGCAGCTCGCCAGCGCTGGTGTCGATGCCGGTCGAGACCGAGTAGGGCATGTAGGCCCCGCCCATGTCCTGCGAGCCCTGCAGGGCCAGCGTACAGGTGGCGCCCGAGCAGTCCGCGGCCTCCAGCGCCTCGGTCTGTGTCCAGGAGACGACCTCGCCCTCGTGCACCGTCGGCGTGAACACCAGGCCGGCGCCGTCCCCCGGGCTCAGCGCGGTCTCACCGACGTAGTCGTCCTGGATGGACTCGAGCTTCAAGGAGCCGGTCACGTCGAAGCTCTCGCTCTTGGCCTTCGGGGTGGCCAGCCGCACCTCGGCGCTGGCGAAGCGCTCGCTGAACAGGCCGTCGCCGTGGAGGCGTACGTCCACTCGCCAGGGGCGCTCGGGCTCGGTCTGCAGCGTCATGTCTACGAAGATGTCCACGGCGCCGGGGTCGTAGGTCCAGTCCGGCGTCTCGATCTCGCCGGTGTCCGCGGTGTCCGCGGTGTCGGCGGTGTCCTGCCGGTCCGAGTCGGCGACCTGGCTGTCGTCCGCGGGCGGGTCCTCCTTGTCCCCGCAGGCGGCGAGGGTCAGGACGAGGAGGGTCATGGGGATGCGCACGGTCGGCTCCAGATTGTGGAGTCACGGTAAGGGCGTGGCGCCGGGGTAGGTCCCTTCGCTCGTCTCACATCGCGGCAGGCGGACGGTCGGCGTCGGCCAGACGCTCGGTCTTTGCGCTCGCTCGACCGAGGTCCTGCACATCGGTGGGTCTACGATGGCGGCATGCTCTTGCTCTGCTCCGCCGCGCTCGCCGGCGATGTCCTGGTCGACTTCACCACCCAGGTCGCCTCCTCGGCGGTGACGTTCCACGACGTCGAGGACGGCGACACCCTCTGGCTGGTCTTGCCCGACGCCCGAGACCGGCCGGCCGTCTGGTTCGAGGCGACGGTCTCGGTCGAGGGCGACGGCCTCACCTTCGACATGATGGTCTACGACCTGAAGAGCCGACGCTGGGGCTTCGTGATGGACTGGCTCAGCTCGCCGCGGGTCTCGAGCCTGGACAACGTGCAGGGGCGGATCACGATGCGCGAGCACGACGAGGTCTGGTTGGACGTCGGCGTGATCGCGGACTTCTCGGGCCAGGGGCTGCCCGAGCCGGACGAGGCCTGGGGGGACATGCTCCTGAGCGTCGTGACGCCCAGCGGCGCCGAGGGGGACTGGACGCTCCACGACCCGGGGCACATCTGGCTGGGCGTCCCTGACCGGGATCTGCCGGGGCTGGTCGAGATCGAGCCCCGCGAGGACGGCGGCTGGAGCGTCTGGTTCCAGAAGCAGGCCCCTCGAGGTCGGCGCGGGAATCGCGTGACGGGCCAGGGGGGCGTCGCCGCCTTCGGCTCGGTGTCCACGGAGTCGAGCTTCGGCGTCGAGGGTCAGCCCATCGAGCTGCCCTTCTCGATCGAGATGCGGCTCGCGCCCCTGCTCGTCGTCGACTGAGTCCGCCTCCGTGGCGTCGGCGCGAAGGCCAGCGGTCCAGCGCGCCGGAGGCGCAGGTCACTCCTCCGACCTCAGCCCCCGCGGTTGGCCTCGGGCTCGCTGCAGACGTTGCCCTCCTCGGCCCCGTCGACCTCGTCCGCCACGAAGATCCAGGCCTCCTCCCACACCAGCGAGCTGCAGCTGTCGTCGGTCTCGTAGAAGCCCAGGATCGTGCGCGTCTGTCCGACCACGAAGGACTCGGGCCAGTCGTAGGTCCGGCGCTCGCAGGCGACGTACTCGCCCACCCACAGCAGGACGTCGGTGCCCTCCCAGTCCACCTCGGGCACGGGGTCCGCCAGGCCGTGCGCGGACAGGAAGACCCGCCACTCGTCGTCGGCGTCGTGCACCTGGTCCGGCGGCTCGCCGCCGTTGAGCGTGCGGCCCTCCATCCACTCGATCGCCTCGTAGCCGAAGTCGGTGTCGGGGTTCTCGGACAGGCGCCCGCACTCGGTCGCGGGCGGCGCGCTGTCGGCGGGGGCCTTCGTACACGAGAGCAGCAGCAGGACCATCAGAGCTCCAGGCGCCAGCCCTCGCCGTGGATGTCGAGCAGCTCGACCCAGGCCACGGGCTCGGTGAAGCGCAGCGTATAGCCTTGGGCGTCCTCTTCGTCGTTTCGGCGGTCCGGCGAGAGCTGGACCCAGCCGTAGTCCATGTCGTCGAGGCCCTCCTCGGTGCTGGCGTCGAAGCCCTGGCGCAGGTCGAAGTCGACGACCCCCAGGTCGCTCTCGATGCGGTTGAAGTCGAAGTCCTGCTCGGCGTGGCGCAGCTTGACGATCAGCGGGTCCTCGCTGACCACGAGGGGGCTGAGCGGCCCCTCGACGCTGGCGGGGAAGGCGTGCAGCGGGTTGATGGCGGGGTCGTAGTCGGCCGCACAGCTGCTGTCCGGGTTCTCGGTCGAGTACCGCAGGCTGCACCAGGTGCCCAGGCGCAGCTCGATGTGCAGGTGGGGGGAGTTCGCGCCCCCGGTCTCGCCCGCGAAGGCGACCTCCTGGCCCGCGGAGACGGCCTCGTCCTCGAGCACGTTGAAGTCCACGAGGTGGCTGTAGACGGCGTAGTAGCGGTCCAGCTCGCGGCCCTGGAAGGTGAAGGGCGCGACCACGTGCTCGATGTAGAGCGTCGCGGGATCCGAGCTGCTGCTGCTGGGCTTGACCCGAAAGGCGGTGCCGTCGGCCACGGCGTAGACCGGCGTGCCCACGGTGGCGTCGTAGTCGATGCCCAGGTGCATGTCGGTGCGGTCGTCGTCGTTGTCCAGGCGCCGGGGACCAAAGCCACTCTCGAGCGCGTGGGACAACGAGATCGGAGCCTCGAGACCGCCCAGGTCGGGCACCTCGGTCCCGCGCTGGACAGGGAGCCAGGGCGAGGCGGCCTCGGAGTCCTGCGCGGCGCTGTCGTCCTCGCGAGGGCGCTCGCGCATCGGAGAGTCGGTCGCCGGTCCGGCGGTGCAAGCAAGGAGGAGGACCACGGTCTGCACATACGCCCGAAGTGCTCCCGGTGTCACACCTCGTCGCCTTCTGTCACCTGGGGTGCTCGCGGCTGAGCGCTCGGGCTCAGAGTCGGGACAGCACCGCAGCCTGGACCTGGGCGCAGCCGTCGGTGCCGCCCTTGTCCGCGGTGTGCAGCCCCGCCTCCAGCGCGCCGAGGATGGCGGCCCGGATGCGGTCGGAGGCCTGGGGCTCGCCTAGGGCCCGCAGCAGCTCGACGGCGTTGAGCAGCGTGGGCAGCGGGTTCGCCAGGCCCGTCCCGACCAGCTCCGGGCACTTGCCGTGCGGGTTCTCGAACAGGGTCACCTCGTCCCCGACGCCGATGCTGCCGGCCACGTTGATGCCGCCGGCCAGGCCCGCGGCCAGGTCGCTCACGATGTCCCCGAAGAGGTTGCCGCAGAGCAGGACGTCGAAGCTGTGGGGCCATCGCACCAGCTTCATGCAGAGCGCGTCGACGATGACCTCGTCGCAGGCGATGTCCGGGAAGCCCTGCGCGACGCGCTGGGCGGTGCGCAGGAAGAGCCCGTCGGACTTCTTCATGATGTTCGATTTGTGCACGATGGTCACCCGCTGACGCCCCTCGGCCCTCGCGAGCTCGAAGGCCCTGCGGGCGATCCGCGCGCAGGCGGCCTGGGTGGTGACCTTCACCGACTCGTAGACCCCGGGTGCCGTCTCGTGCTCGAAGCCTGTGTAGATGTCCTCGCTGGTCTCGCGTACGACCACCAGGTCCACGTCCTGGAAGCGGGCGGAGACGCCGGGCAGGTTGCGTACGTGCCGCAGCTGGCCCCAGAGGCCGAGCTCCTTGCGCAGGGCCACGCCCGCGGGGAGCCGGCCCTCGACGCGCTTCGAGGCCAGGCGGTTCATCAGGACGAAGCGGGTCCGGCGGGCGCTCTCGAGCAGCTCCGGCGAGAGCGCGCCGTCCGGCGTGAAGGTCTCCCAGGAGACGTCGACGCCGGCCGCTGCCACCACGACCTTGGCGACCTCGGTGCACTCGGGGCCGATCCAGTCCCCAGGGAGCAGCGTGACGGCGTGGCTCATCGGGCACCTCGCTTGGCTCGGGGGAGCTTGTCGATCAGGGCCTGGGTGAAGCCGGCGGTGCCCTCGGACCCGCCCAGGTCCCCGGTCAGGTGCTTGCCCTCCTCGAGCACACCCCAGATGGCCTGGTCGATGCGCTGGGCGATGCCGTGCTCGCCGATGAACTCGAGCATCATCACCGCGCTGGACAGCACCGCCAGGGGGTTGGCGATGCCCTTGCCCTGGATGTCGGGGGCGGTCCCGTGCACGGCCTCGAACACGGCGATGCGGTCGCCGACGTTGGCCCCCGGGACCACGCCCAGGCCGCCGACCAGGCCCGCGCAGAGGTCGGAGATGATGTCGCCGTAGAGGTTCTGCAGCAGCAGCACGTCGAACCGGGTCGGGTCCAGGGCCAGCGCCATGGAGAGGTTGTCGACGTCCATCAGCTGCTGCTGGATGAAGGGGTAGTCCGCTCCGATCTTGCCGAAGGCATCCACGAAGGCGCCGTCTGCCAGCGGAGACAGGGCGGGCTTGGCGCAGCAGGTGATGGTGCGGCGGCCCCGGTAGCGCATGTACTCGAAGGCCCACTTGGCGATGCGCTCGCCCGCGGCTCGGGTGCTGACCTTCAGCGAGATGACCTGGCCCGGAAGCACCTCGTGCTCGATGCCGGCGTAGAGGTCCTCGGTGTTCTCGCGCAGCACCACCAGATCGACGTCCTGGTAGGGCGTGTCGATGCCGGGCAGGGTGCGCACAGGGCGCAGGCCCGTGTAGAGCAGGAGCTCCTGGCGGATGGTCACGTTGGCGGAGCGGAAGCCCTTGCCCTTGGGGGTGCCCAGGGGGCCCTTCAGGCCGATGCGGTTCTTGCGGATGCTGGCCAGCACCGCGTCCGGGACCGGGACGCCGGTCTCCTCGAAGGCGCGCTGGCCGGCGTGCACGACCTCCCACTCGATGGGCGCGCCGGCGGCCGCCAGCACCTGCTGGGTCGCCCCGGTCACCTCGGGACCGATCCCGTCCCCCGGGATCAAGGTCACGGTGTAGGCCATCGTGGTCTCCTCAGGTGGAGGCCTCGGTAACTTGGGTGTTAGCCGGCGCCCATGGAAAGCAGGACCCCCGAGGAGCGCCGCTCCCGGTTCATGGCGGCCTCCCTGCCGATCGGCATGGTGAGCGTGTTCGGCCTCGCCGTCATCGGCTTCCTCGTGGCCACCTTCC
>CALGIB010000154.1 GCA_937915955.1 uncultured Pseudomonadota bacterium | reverse complement strand
CCGCTCTGGCCTGGATCGCGGCGACGGAAGCCGATCTCGTCGTCCACCTCGGCGCGGGGGCGCGCCGGGGCGGTTCGGAGCTCGGGGCGCCAGCCGTGCAAGGTCTCGCAGTCCAGGAAGGCCTCGATGGCCTGGGCGCGGACCGGACCCAGGGGGTGGCTCAGGAAGAGCTCCATGATCTTCATGGCGGACTTGCTGAAGGTCTTGAGCTGGTGCTTGTAGGCCTCGGAGTTGAAGCCCTCCATCTGGCCGATGTGGCCCATGGCCAGCTTGCCGTGCAGGCGCTTGGAGGCCTCGACGTCGCCCGCGCAGATCAGGCCGGCGCGGTCGCAGGTGATCTCGGCGCAGCGGTGCCAGCGCATGAAGATGCCCTTCACGGCCACCGTGAAGACCATGTCGATGAGCGAGATGACCAGGCTGCTGCGGCCCAGCTTGGCCAGCACCTGGGTCAGCAGCCCCCGGGCCAGGTCGTTGGTCAGGACCTCCCACAGCGTGTTGTAGACGACGTGCCGGTTGTGGATGTGGCCGCACTCGTGGCCGATGACGGTCAGCAGCTCGGTGGAGTCGCAGGTCTCGAGCAGGCCGCTTGTCAGCACCACGATCTGGTCGACCTCGCCGGTGGCGAAGGTGAAGGCGTTGACCCGCGGCTCCTGCATGATGAAGAGCTGCGGGATGCCGATGCCCAGCGTCTCGGCGCAGCGCACGCCCATCGCGTGCACCTGGGGGAACTGGTCGGGGCCCACGGCCACGGCGTTGGCCTCCTGCATGGCGCGCTGCACCGGCACCGTGCCCGCGCACATGGCCTCGGCCAGCCAGCGCAGCGGGCCGATGGCGTCCAGCTGGCGACGGATGGTCCAGTCCCAGGAGAAGGCGTAGTCGGGCACGCCGCCCTCGACGCGGGTGGCGAAGCTCTGCTCGCGCTGGCGCACGAAGTCGCCGAAGTCGATGGGGACGGACAGCGTGGGGTCCAGGACCTCGGTCATGCGTTGGCTCCGGTCGAGGTGTTTCGCAGCATGCGGTGCAGGCTACGCGCGCGGGCTTCGATCTCGTTCGCTCGCGCGGCGTCCCGGTCCAGCTCGGCCTGGTCGCGCTCGGACTGGGCGGCGCTGCGAGCCCGCTGCGTGCGCAGGGTGTCCAGGGTGCTACGGGTGGAGGCGATGGCGCCGCCGAGCTCGGCCTCGACCTGCTTGCGGATGGCCCCGAAGGCCTCGGCGATCTGAGCGTCCAGCGCGGCCACGAGGGATCGACCGGTCTCGGGCGCCTGCTTGTCCAGGTCCTCGAGCACGGCCTCGGTCAGCCGGTCACGGAAGCGCTGGACGCGCTCCTCCTTGAAGACGGCCTTGACGATCTTGCGGCCGCCGAAGGCCGCGGCCAGCCCGGAGAGCGCCAGCGCCGGCAAGGTCACAGGCCAGGTCAAGGGCAGCCCCAAGGCCACCGCCAGGCTGAAGACGCCGAACACCGTGCCGAAGCCCAGCGCCAGGCCGCTGGCGCCTCCCACCGCCGCGCCCTTGAGGCCCGCCTCCCGGTAGCCGGCGAAGCCGCCGCCCAGCACCCCGCCGAAGAGCCAGCCGCCCAGGCCGATCAGCCCGCCGGCCAGCAGCTCCGGCGCCACGCTCTCGTCCTGGTCGGGGCGCGTGAAGTCGAACTCGATCTCGCGCAGGCGCTCGGCCATCTGGGCCCCCGCCTCGGCCAGGCGGGACAGCTCTGCGGCCATGCCCTTCTCGACCTCGAGCGTGATCTTCTCGCCCTCCCTGCGAGCGGCGTCCTGGAGCGCCGGGCCCAGGCCGTCGAGGATGCGCTTCTGGGTGGCCTCGATGTGCTCCTTGTCGACGTCTTCGGGGCTCAGTTCGGCCGCCGCGATGTGGGCCTGCGCGGCGCTGCGCAGCGCCTTCGGCACCCCTCGGGCCTGCGGCGCGAGGGCCTGGCACAGGTCCTCGGAGGCCCGATCCAGCCGCTTGAGCTCCGCTGCGTAGTCGCCGCGCAGGACCTCGAGGCGGGTGAGGTTGGTCTGCCAGGTGGCCTCGAAGTCGTCCGAGCCCATGGCCAGCGCCGAGCGCCGGATGTTGGCCTGCTGCTGCAGCTTGGCGGCGGCCGAGGCGGCGCCCTCGGTGAGCACGAGCAGGCTGACGAGGCCGCGCTCGAGCGTCAGGAAGCGCTCCAGGTGGGCCTCGAACTCGGGGAAGCCGGACCCGGCCAGGGCCTCGGCGTCGTCGTCGAGCTTGGCGTCCAGGGCCACGCCGCCGGACACGCCGAAGACCCGGGGCGTGCCCAGGCGCGCGACGAAGTCCTGGTGCTCGGTCGTGCCCTCGCCGTAGAGCTCGGCCGCCTTGCTGAGGACGGCCTTCTCGATGCGCTGCTGGACGACGTCCAGGATGCGCTGCTTGTCCTGCGGGCGCCGGATCTCGTCCATGCGGTTGACCACGAACAGGACCCGGCCCAGGTCGTGGGTGAGCAGGCGGTTCAGGAACTCGGCCTCGTACCCGCTGAAGGGGGACTGGGCGAGGATCACCAGGATGGCGGCGTCGCAGGTGGGCAGCACGCCCATGGTCACGTCGGTCATCGCTCGGTCGTCGTTCAGCCCGGGGGTGTCGATGATGTCGGCCTTGTCACGGCAGAACCCCACCGGGTAGCGGACGATGGCCTCGGCCACGTCGGCGGCCTGCTTCTCCGACTCAGGCGTGAGCTTGGTCACCCAGGCCTCGAGCTCGTCGATGCCGATCGTCTCGCGCTTGGGCGCCTCGCCCTCGGCGCTGCGGAAGACGAGCTCGACGCTGGGCTCCAGGCCGTAGGTCACCCGGTTCAGCGTGGCCGAGCAGGGCAGCACGTCGGCCGGCAGGACCTCGCGGCCCAGCAGCGCGTTGATCAGGGTGGACTTGCCGCGCTTGAACTCGCCGACGACCGCGACCCGGAAGACCTGGTCCTCGAGGCGGTCCAGCAGCTCCTCGGTGCGCTCGCCGACCTCGGCGAGATCGAGCCGCTCGGCCAGGGCGCCCAGGGTGCGCAGGTCGGAGGCCACCTGGGCGCTGAGCTTGCGATGGTCGTCGAGATCTTGCAGACGAAGGTCCATTCCGCCTCCTTGGGGGCCGGTCTACCACGACGGCGCTGGCGTCAGCGCCATCGCTCCACGAGCTCGACCAGCAGCCTCGCGCAGTCCTCGGCCCGTGTCTGCAGCGCGAGGTGCGGTGCGTCCAGCCGGTGGACCTCGAGCTCCGGTCGCTGGGCGAGGAGGTCTCGGAGCGCCGAGGCGCCGAGGGTCCGGTCGCGCTCGGCGTGGAGGTAGACCAGCGGGGCCTTCAGGCGCTCCAGGTCGGGGCGCGCGTCCACCCGCAGGATGGCGCGCAGGCGGTGGGCCAGGACCGAGGCCGGCACGCTCGTGATCGTGGCGGCCACCTCCTCGACCAGCTCGGCCGAGGCGTCCCAGCCCACGAGCATGGCCCGCAGGGCGGGTCCGTGGAAGCGCAGCTCGAACATCGCCGGGCGGACCAGCGACTCCAGGCGGGCGTCGACGGGGGTGCGTACGAAGGTGGCGGCCAGGACGACCCCACGGGTCTGGGGGCCGGCCAGGCGGAGCGCCAGCGGACCGGAGAAGGACTCGGCCACCAGGACGTGCGGCCCGAGGTCGGCGATCTCGGGCGCGAGGCGGGTCTGCAGCGCTTCGTAGTCCAGCTCCTCCATCGGGTAGGACAGCGCTCGGGCCGACAGGTCGGGGCGCAGGGCCCGAAGCGCCGCGAGCAGCGGTCGGAACAGGAGGCCCGTGCCGTCCATTCCGGGCATGAGGATGAGCTGGGGCTGGGCCATGGGAGATCCTGGCTCGCGCGGCGATCTCAGCGGGCTTTCAGCCGCCGGAGCAGGGCCTGGGTGAGCCGCCCGGCGGCCTGCTCCGAGTGGCGGAGGAACAGGCTGGGCTCGACGAGCTCGATCTCGGTGACCAGGAGCTCACCGGCGTCGCCTTCGAGCAGGTCCACCCGGGCGTAGAGCAGCTCCGCGAAGGGCAGGGCGGCGACGACGCGCTCGACGAGGTGGACCTGCTCGGGGCTCAGCTGCTCGGGCCGATCGCTGGCCCCGAAGTCGTCCTGCACCCGGTAGTCGCCGGGCGCGGGGACCTTCCGCACGCCGTGGGAGAGCTGGCCGTCGAAGAGCAGCGCCGAGAGCTCGCCGCGCTCCTCGACCCGCGACAGGTAGGGCTGCAGCATCATGCGCTCGCCGGCGGCCAGGCAGTCGTCCAGGAAGCGCTGCCCCTGCTTGGGGTCCGAGAAGGGCAGGGTCAGCCGCGCGCTCGCCCCGACCACGGGCTTGAGGAAGGCCTTGGTCCAGCCTCGCTCCTCGAGCAGCGGCGCGAGCTCCGTGGGCTGCTCGATCCAGATCGTCGGGGCCATCGGCACGCCGCGCTGCTCGAGCTCCCGCAGGTAGGTCTTGTCGGTGTTCCACCGCACCACCTCGACCGGGTTGAACAGCCGCGAGACCCGCGAGACGTGCTCCGCCCAGGAGACGAAGTCCTGGACGCGGTCCGCGTAGTCCCAGGTCGTGCGGATCAGGACGCCGTCGAACTGCGACCAGTCCAGGTCCTCGTCCCAGGCGGGCCGAGCCAGGCCCACGTGGCGGGCCAGCTCCTCGTGGAGGGGGCGGTCGTCGACCTCCCAGTCGGGCAGGCCCTGGCAGGTCGCGAGCGCGACCCTCACCTCTGCGCCTCGTAGAGCTCGAAGATGGCGGGGACCTCGGGCTCGCCATGCATGTACGGCTTCGGCTCGAGCAGGCCGACCTGGCCAAGCCCACGCACCAGGACCTTGCCGTTGTCCGGGTAGCCGCAGACCTCGTGCGGGTCGTGGTTGCCGACCGCCAGGTAGACCAGATCCTCGTCGAAGGGGTTGGCGATCTGGTGAGCGAGCCTGCCGCCTCCGGGGCAGGAGATGCAGTCCCCGGGCCCGATCTCGTCGAGGCGGTCGCCGTAGCGCAGCACGCCGCGGCCACGCAGGACGTAGAACAGCTCGTCCTCGCGCAGGTGCCAGTGGAAGGGCACCCCCGAGCAGCCCGGAGGCACGCGCATGACGTTCAGCCCGAGCCCGCCGTGGGGCTCGCGGCTCCTGGGCGTGAGCACCTTGTAGTGGGCGCCCCAGCGGCCCTGGAGGTGGGTCACTTCCTCGGCGTCGGCTGTGTTGACGATGTGTTCGGGCACCTGGTCTCCCTGGTCGGGGTGTGCTCGGGAGCTATCCTGTGGACATGCTCGGCCTCCAGCAACACCTGAGCGGCTTGCGCTCGCAGGGCGACCGCGAGGGCTTTCGACGCCTCGTGGACGCCGTCGCGGGGGATCGGCCCCAGGACAGCCTGCGCTTCTGCCTGCCGGATCTGCGGAGCGAGGACGCCGAGCTGCTGCTGGATCTGGGGGACCAGGGGCTGCTGGTGCGGCCCTGCTTCGGCTGGCCCGGGGCCGTGCTCACCGTGCGCACCACCGAGGCGCTTGAGCTGCTGGGGGAGATCGGGGACGGCCTGGGGCCGGGCATCTCACGCCTGGTGGTCGTGCCGGGCGTGGGCAGCGAGGGGCTGACCGAGCTGCTGGCCATGCTGCCACTGTCCGGCCTGCGCTCGCTCCGCGTCGAGGGCAACGACCTGCGGTCGCGTCAGGCCAGCGTGCGCCCCGGCGTCGACAACGTGGTGCACCTGCGCTTCGAGGGCGACCGCGACGTCCTGGGCGCCATCGCGGCGCTGGACACGCTCGAGGACCTCCGGGTGGCCGACAACCGGCTGGGGCCTGTGGGCGTCCGGGTGCTCGGTGCGCTGCCGGCCGTGCGACGGCTGGACCTGTCCAACAACCCTCTGGGGGACGCCGGGGCCGAGCGGCTGAGGGGCGGGTTCCCCGCGCTGGTGGACCTGCGCGTCGCGGGCTGCGGTATCGGCGATCACGGGGCCGAGGTGCTGGGCTCGTCCCGCGTGGGGCTGGAGCGCCTGGACCTGCGCCGGAACAGCGTCTCCGAGCCGAGCCGACGGGCGCTGGAGCGGCTCGAGATCGGGCGACTCCTGCTCTGAACCTGGCAGCGGCTGGGTCAAGCCGCACAGCTGTTCGTGCCCGCTCACACGCCACCAGGGTGGTGATCCGCACCAACAGGGGATCACCACCCTGGCATGGAGCTTGCTCTTAGCCGAAGCAACAACGATACGAGGAGACGGTCTCCAGGAGACATTCCTGCGTGAGGCGACAGAACGGGGAGTCCGCGCGGTTGAGCACGATCTGCTGAGTGCGCATTACATAGCGTCGAGGCCGTCTTGGGCCGGAGTCTTGTGGTCGGGACTCCGGCCCTTCTCTATTCTGGGCTCGGCGCCAGGCGGCGCTGAGGCCTGTAAGCGTGGACGCGTCCGCGCCGTTCCGGGGTCCCAGGTTAGACCCAGGTTTCCATGCTGCTCGCACTCTCCCAGCTCGCCCTCGCCGGCAACCCGGCCCTCGTGACCACCGCCCGCGGT
>CALGIB010000153.1 GCA_937915955.1 uncultured Pseudomonadota bacterium | reverse complement strand
ACCCGATGCCCTACGACGTCCTGGGTCGCATCAGCAACCGGGTCATCAACGAGGTCCGTGGCATCAACCGCGTGGTCTACGACATCTCGAGCAAGCCGCCGGCCACCATCGAGTGGGAGTAGCCGGGGGCGACGAGCGAGGCGGAGCGACGACTCAGAGCTCGACGCTCTGACCGTCCCGAGCCCGGATCACGGGCGCGCCCGCCTCTCGCACGACGCGCAGCGCCCGCTCCGGATCGACCTGCGGGTACATGTGGGTCAGCCACACCTGGGCGGGCCTGGCCTGCGCGACCATGTCCCGGATGAGCTCGGCGTAGAGGTGTCCGTCGTAGTCCTCCGGCCCGTCGTAGGCGCACTCGCAGACCAGCAGGTCGGTGGCCTCAGCGAGCTCCGCGAGGGCAGGGGACGCGCCCGTGTCGCCCGAGAACGTGACGCTGCGTCCGTCGTGCTCGAAGCGCAGGTGAAGCGCCCCCGCCGCGTGGTTCGCGGGGAGCGTCCTGAGCAGGACTCCGCCAGGCAGCAGCGCCTCGCCCGGGCCGTCCAGGGGGAGTTCGGTGACCACGGTGGACCACGCTGTGCCCTGGATCCACTGGCCGTAGACCCCGAGCAGGGCGCTCAGAAAGCCCTGGAATCCCTGCCCGCCCCAGATCGGATAGTCCCGGGTCCGAGGCCGATCGATGCCCACCTTCAGCGTGAACAGCAGGGGCACCAGGTCGCCCGTGTGGTCCACGTGCCGATGGGAGTAGACCCCCCCGTCGAGCTCGCGGGCGTCCACTCCGGCGCGCTTGAGGCGCTGGAGGGTGCCGCTGCCACCGTCCACGAGGATGCTCCGCCCCTCCGCCTGGACGAGGAAGCCGGCCGGACCACGGTCCGCGTCGGGCAGCGTCGTGCCCGAGCCCAGGACGGTGAACCTCACGCCTGGAGGGGCAACTGGTCGTCGGCCAGACCCAGCCAGTCCAGCGCCTCGGCTCGGAGGGCGGTAGCCAGGATCACGCTCAGGTCGGCGCCGAGCGCGGCGATGCGCTCGAGGTTTCCGACGTAGACGACCATCCGATCGGGCTCGACCAGGAAGGGATCGCGGCCGTCGTCTGGGGGCGAGCCCACGTACAGCGCCGGCGAGCTGGGGGACAGCGGCATCTCGTCCTGCCGCAGCTGATCCAGGGACGGATAGCGCTCGAAGACGATGGGGACCCGGGCCAACCAGACGCGCATCGGCTCGGCCAGCAGGGCCCGAGCTTGGACCAGGGCCTCCTCCGCCTCGGCCGGGTCGAGGCTGGGGATGGTCGGGAAGGAGGTCGAGTCCAGCTCGGTCGCCCTGCTCAGCGACAGGCGTCCGCCCTGGAAGTCCCCCTGATGATCCAGCACGAGGCCCCGGTAGAAGTGGGCCTCGGCCAAGCTGTCATCCAGGCTGAGGGCGTGGTCCGAGGCCTCGAGGCAGCCCTGCATGTCGGTCAGCTCGTAGCAGGCCACGGCGTAGCCGCTCCACGCGCTGGCCAGGTCGTCCTGCATCTCCAGCACCTGCTGGAAGGTGGCCTGCGCCACGGCGGCGTCGCCCAGCTCCAGGGCCGCGTCCGCGACCAGCAGCAGCGCGTCGAGGTTGTCGGGCTCCTCGTCCAGGAGCTCTTCGGCCTCGACCATGGCGGCGCCGGGATCACGCGCCTCCCAGGCCCGACGCGCCTGTTGAAGGCGCAGCGCCCCGATGTCCGTGAGGGCCAGCTGCCAGTCGCCGTCGAAGGCCACCCGACCCTACAGGAGCTGCGTGACGACGAGGTAGATCAGCCCGAGCAGGAGCACCGCGCCGACGACCGCGCCGACGATGATGAGGGGCGTGTTGTCGCCCTCGGGCTCGGGCTCGGCCTCGACCTCGCGGCGCTCGGGCCGGGGGGGAGGCGCTTCAGGGCGGCCGACGTCCTGGACCGAGCCCGCGCCGTAGGCTCCAGCGCGGAGCGCGAGCGCGAACGCTGCGAACTCTGCGATGTCCTTGCAGAGCGACAGGTCCGTCAGCATCCAGGTCTCGAAGGCCTTCTCTTCCTTGCCCTCGGACATCCGAGCGCCCTCGTACAGGGGCAGGGGGCCCCAGTCGAGGTTGGGCCGCTCGGGCAGCTCCGAGAAGCCCACCGACTCATGCAGCTTCAGGGCCTTCTTCAGCGCGTAGCGCGCCTCGAGCACCGCCAGCGGGTAGCCGCCGTGCCCGGCTGAGAGGCGCTTGACCTCCTCCAGGCTGCGGCTCTTCTGGTAGGTCGCAGCGAGCAGCTGCACCTGGTCGTGCGTGAGGTGGGGTTGGACCTTGCGCAGCAGCTCGGTGGGGCTGCGGTGGTTGGTCAGCGCGTTGGGGTGGTCGCCGCCCTGGGTGCGACCACCGGCCACCGCGATCTCCTCCGCGATGATGCCGTGGGCCCAGTCGGCCAGCTTGCTGGACTCGGTCACGCTGGCCACGCCCTGCGCGAAGCGCTGGCAGGCTCGCTGGAGCGCAGCGCGGCAGTTGGCGTCACCCAGCCTGGAAGCGGAGATGGCGTAGTACCAGTCGGAGAAGCGCTGGGCCATGGCCTGGCCCGCCGCCGCGTCTCCAGTGCGCCACTTCGAAAACAGCTGCTGCGTGGACTGGCTGGCCAGTTCCGACATGATGGCTCGCTCCTGAACGCGTCCCAGACAGGGGCCGAGGATATGTCCGCGGCACCTCACAAGCAAGCCGCCCAGCTCAGTCCTCGGCGGCTCGCCGAGCCCCAAGGTCCTGAAGTCGCGACTGGACCGCGCTGTGATCCGGCTCCAGCGCCTCGGCGCCTCGGTAGGCGGTCTCAGCCTGGTCGAGGCGGCCCTGCCGTAGGTACAGGTCGCCGAGGCGCACCCAGCCAGTCAGGTACTCCGGGTCCTGCACGGTGACCTCTTCGTAGGCCCGGACCGCGACGGGAAGATCGCCGCGCCGCCGAGCGTCTCCGCCCTTGTACTTCCAGTAGTCCCGGGTCAGGTCCGAGGTGCTGAACAGGACCAGCGCGGCCACTCCGAAGGCCCCCTGAGCCAGCGCTCGACGTCGTCCTGGCCAGGGACCGGGGAGCGCCAGCGCCAGCACCAGCGCGCCCGCCAGCACCGAGCCTTCTACCGGCACCGAGCCGAGGGCCAGCGCAGCCACGATCGCGCCCAGGGCCGCGAACAGCGGGGCAGGGGACTCTGCCCGAGCCCGGGTCCGGGGCAGACGGGCGAGCACCACGTCGGGGAGCATCAGGCTCAGGTAGACGGCCACCATGTAGTAGGAGAACAGCCCGATTCGGAAGCCGGCGAGCTCGATCGTCAGGTGGAAGAACACCCCTACCAGGCAGGTGAACCAACGGAAGCGGCGGACCAGCAGGAGCAACGGCAGGACCAGCTCGAGCGAGAGCGCGGCGATCGAGGCCGCGGCGTAGATCGCAGACGGCGAGGTGCGCAGCAGCTCGGCGCAGGCCAGCACCAGGGCCTTGGCGTGCTCCGAGGTCAGCTCGACCGCGAGCGTGGAGCCGTCCACCCAGAGGGGGTCGAGCTTGGCCACGCCAGCCCAGAGGTACATGACGGCGAGCACCGCGCGCACCAGGCGGAGGCTCCAGTCCGGGAGCTCCTGGCTGCCCTCCATCCAGCAGGCCGCTGCCAGGACCGCCAGCAGGACGGCCACCAGGTAGTGGTGCTGGTAGCTGTCCAGCTGCGAGCTGAAGTAGGAGGCGCCGTAGAGCAGCGACAGCGCGGTGAGGCTGCTCCGCGTGGCGACGCCGAAGGCCACCCGCAGGCTCAGCCAACCGCAGACCAGTGCGGAGGCGACCGTCCAGCTGGCCTCGGGCGCGAAGAGCCAGCGATCCAGCGCGTGCAGGTGCGAGACGTTGAAGTGTCCAGCCCCGTACCGCCCGAGGTGCGGCAGGCCGAGCCAGCAGTCCAAGGCCAGGATCAGGAAGAACACGAGCCGGAACAGCTCGGCCCGTCCCTCCTGCCCCGGCCTGAACCACCAGGCCTCCCAGCGCGCCCTCATGGGCAGATCCCTTCGTCCCTGTGCAGCTCCTGCCAGCTCCCGTCCACGAGCCGGCAGCGCATGTCCAGCCGCAGGTCCTGTCCCGGATGCGTCAGGCACAGCCGCTGCCCGACGGCCTCGACGACGTCCGAGCGCCCCCGCTCCAGCAGCGTGATCCAGGCCGAGTGGAAGACCTGATCCAGCGCGATCGGCTCCGAGGCCTGGCTGTAGGTGACCTGGCACCGAGCCATCCGGTAGGACGAGAACATCCGCCAGGCGAAGCGCTCGTCGTAGCGGTCGCTGGACAGGTAGTACCGGACCGGCAGCAGCAGCTGTGCGACGAGGACCAGGGCGATGAAGGCGCTGCGGCGATCCATGCGTCGAGGTATAGCGCGCCGCGATGCCCATCCCGAGCCACGAGCTGGAGCGCTGGATACGCGCTCGCGTCCACCTCGACGAGGGCCCGGAGTCCCTCGTCCTGCCCGAACAGGCCCTGCCGCCGAGGCTCCGACCGCAGGTGTGGGTGGTGAGCGCGGGCGCTCCCTTGGGCCAACCGTCCGCCGAGGACGCCGCGCAGCACCGGACCCTGACCCGGAGCCTGACCCAGACCGGCCAGGTCTGGACCCCGGCGCGGCTCGAGCTGGGTGAGCTGCTGCTGGACGCGGTCTTGATCCAGGGCATCGACCGGTGCAAGGCCGTACAGCTCGGCTACAAGCGCAAGCAGTGGGCCGTCCTGTTCATCGACGACCAGGGCATGCAGGTCGTCTACACCGGCGTCAACTCACGCATGGCCTGAGCCCCGCGGTCAGTGGTCTTCCTTGACCTCGTTGCGGGTCCAGGCGGGCAGCTCGACCTCGACGTCCACGCTCCCATCGGGCACGCACTGACAGGCCAGGCGGCTGGTGTCGCGCAGCGCCGGGGCCATGTCCAGCATGTCCTCCTCCTCGTCGATGGGCTCGTTCGCGCTGTCGAAGCCGCGCTCGACGTAGACGTGGCAGGTCGAGCATCCGAGGACTCCACCGCAGGCGTGGTCGACGTCCACGCCCGCCGCGAGCAGCAGGGAGAGCAGCGCCCCCTGGTGGCCGTCGTGGGCGTGAGGCAGCGCCTCGGGATCGACCTCGATCACCTGTCCGGAGTTGCGGACGGTGATGCGGTAGGGCTTGCCGGGCAGCGGCGGCGGCGGGGCATCGATGTAGGGGTTTCGGCCCACAGGGACTCCAGGGGTCGGGCGCGGGATGGAACAGAATCGGCCATGGCGAGGCCCAGGTTGCGGCCCGTTAGCTTTAGTCGGCGGCCGGAGCCACCCTCGGTTAACGGGCTTGGTCCCGATCCAGCTGGAGACCCCGTGGCGGACGACAAGGACGAGGGTGTCCCCCTCGTAGGCGAAGAGGAAGACGTCGACTACGTCTTCAAGGCGCAGATGGGGCTCTACAAGAGCTTCGCGGCGTACTGGAAGCACGGGCTGACCGTGGTCGTGCTCGTCCTGGGTGGGTCGCTGATCTACGGGCTGGGCACCAGCTACGTGGACGGACGCCTCAAGGACGGCGCCCAGGAGATCGCCTCGGTCGACCGCCGCATGCCGAAGCCCAGCCAGCTGGCTCAGTTCGGGGCAGCGCCCATCGACGACCCCACCGACGCCCAGCACATGGCGAACCTGGCGGCGGGCGCCAAGCACTACGAGACGGCCGCCGCCGGCACGATCCGCGCCTCCGCGGCCGAAGGCTGGATCAAGGCCGGCGACACCTGGCTCCGCGTCGGCAAGCCCGAGGAGGCGCGCGCCGCCTACGAGCAGGCCCTGGCCGCACAGGACGAGGGCATCTTCGGCTACGCAGCCCACAACGCCCTCGCCAACCTGGACCTCGCGGCGGGCGACGCAGCGGGCGCCCAGTCCCACATGCGGGCTGCGGCCGACCTGGACAAGGGCTTCCTGGCCGAGACCGCGCTGCTTCAGCTCGCGGAGCTCCACCACAGCGCGGGCGACACCGCCGCGGTGACCGAGCTCAGCCAGGAGTTCCAGCTCCGCTTCCCCTCCAGCCCGCGGC
>CALGIB010000152.1 GCA_937915955.1 uncultured Pseudomonadota bacterium | reverse complement strand
CTACGTGCTGCTGGCCGTGCCCTTCTTCATCTTCATGGGCACCATGCTCGAGAAGTCGAAGCTGGCCGAGGACCTGCTCACAACCATCGGCGCGCTCTTCGGGAGCATGCGCGGCGGGCTGGCCCTGGCGGTGGTCTTCGTCGGGGGGCTGCTGGCGGCCGCCACCGGCGTGGTCGGCGCCTCGGTCGTCGCGATGGGCCTCATCTCGCTTCCGGTCATGCTGCGCTACGGCTACAGCCCCAGCCTGTCGGCCGGCGTCATCACCGCCTCGGGCACCCTGGGGCAGATCATCCCGCCCAGCGTGGTCTTGATCGTGCTGGCCGATCAGCTCACGGTCAGCGTCGGCGACCTCTTCGTGGGCGCGATGGGCCCCGGCTTCCTGCTGGTGCTGCTCTACGCCGCCTACGTCATCGCCGTGGCCATCCTCAAGCCCGAGGCCGCCCCGGCGCTGCCACCCGAGGCGCGAATCACCGAGGGCCTGGCCCGCAAGGTCCTCTTGGTGATGATCCCGCCCCTTGCGCTGATCCTGCTGGTGCTGGGCAGCATCTTCGCCGGCGTCGCGACGCCCACCGAGGCCGGCGCGATCGGCGCGGTGGGTGCGGTGGTCCTGGCCCTGCTCAACCGCCGCCTGGACTGGGCCACGGTGCGCTCGGCGGCCGAGGAGACCACGCGCCTGACCACCATGGTCGTCTTCCTGCTGATCGGGTCCACGGCCTTCGCCCTGGTGTTCCGGGGCCTCTACGGCGACCTGTGGATCGAGGACCTGCTGACCGGCCTGCCCGGCGGGAAGTGGGGCCTGATCTGCGTCGCCATGCTGGTGATCTTCCTGCTCGGCTTCTTCATCGACTTCTTCGAGATCGCCTTCATCATCCTGCCGCTGCTCGCGCCCGCCGCCCGCATCCTGGGCATCGACATGGTCTGGTTCGGCGTGGTCATCGCGATGAACCTGCAGACCAGCTTCCTGACCCCACCCTTCGGCTTCTCGCTGTTCTACCTGCGCGGGGTGGCCCCCAAGAGCATGCCGACCAGCGCCATCTACCGAGGCGCCGTGCCCTTCATCCTGATCCAGCTCTTCGCGCTCGGGCTGACGCTGCTGTTCCCTGAGCTGGTCACAGGGCTCCTGAGCGACTGACCTTTCCGATAGAGTCCGGCCATGAAACGACGTGACTTCCTCGGCTTCGGCGTCGGCGCGCTCGCCGGCATGGCCGCCTGCAACAGCCCCTCCTCCACCGGCGACGAGGGCCCCGCCGTCGTCTCGGACAAGAAGATCCGATGGCGCCTGGCCAGCAGCTTCCCGCGCAGCGTGGACACCATCTTCGGAGGGGCCGAGGTCCTGGCCCGGCGGGTCAGCGAGATGACCGGCGGCAACTTCGACATCCGGGTCTATCCAGCCGGCGAGCTGGTCCCGGCGCTGCAGGTCCTGGACGCCGTCGAGCAGGGCACCATCCAGGTTGGCCAGAGCTGCAGCTACTACTACACGGGCAAGAACCCGGCCCTGGCCTTCGACACCTGCGTGCCCTTCGGCCTGACCGCCCGTCAGCAGAACGGCTGGCTCGAGCAGGGTGGCGGCGGCGAGCTCATCAACGAGCTGCTCTCCGACTTCGGCATGCGGGCCTTCCGAGGCGGCAACACGGGCGTGCAGATGGGCGGCTGGTTCCGGCGCGAGGTCAACGCGCTGTCCGACCTGCAGGGTCTGACCATGCGCATCCCGGGTGCGGGCGGTGACGTCATGAGCATGCTGGGCGTGACCGTGCAGCAGATCCCCGGCGGCGAGATCTTCCCGGCGCTCGAGCGCGGCGCCATCGACGCCACCGAGTGGGTGGGCCCCTACGACGACGAGAAGCTCGGCTTCTACAAGATCGCCAAGCTCTACTACTACCCGGGCTGGTGGGAGCCGGGGCCGTCCATGAGCTTCTTCGTCGGGGACAAGGCCTGGGCTGAGCTGCCCGCGACCTACAAGGAGATCTTCCAGGCCGCCGCGGCAGAGAGCGCCGCCGTCATGCAGCAGCGCTACGACAACGAGAACCCGCCGGCCCTGGCCCGCCTGCTCGACAAGGGGGTCCAGATGCGCCCCTTCTCCGACGAGATCATGACGGGCGCCTCCGAGGCCAGCCAGGCCTACCTCGAGGACAACGCCGCGAAGGACCCGGGCTACCGCAAGGTCTACCAGGCCTTCGCCAAGGCCCGCGAGGACGGGCGGCGCTGGTTCGGCGCCAGCGAGCTGGCCTACGCGCGCTTCGTGAGCGGCTGAGGCCGCTGGCGCGCTTAGTCGAACGCCGGGAAGGGTCCGAGCACGCCGCTGGAGCTGGCCACGAAGTCCTCGCCCAGGTCCATCCACTGCGGGTCCTCGTGCTGGAACGAGATCGTCAGGTAGCCCTGGCCCCCGATGTCGGGGAACCAGTTGAGGCCGGCCAGCTCGGCCCCTTGGGGGGCGGCCACCACCCGGCTCAGCGCGCCAGTCTCCAGGTCGGCGAACCACAGCGCGTTGTGCTGATGGAAGCGGCTGTCCTCGGCCACGACCAGCAGGTCCGCGCCTGGGATCCAGGCCAGGTTGTCGGGGTTGCTGATGCCCTCGAGGTCGCAGGGGTTCTGCTCGTCCTCGACCGGCTGCCCGGCCAGCACCACCTGGCTCCGGGTCACGATCCAGTCCGAGTCCATGGGCACGCCGGCGGCGTCCAGCGCGCCCGGTCCGTCCCCGCCCAGCTCGAGCACCACGCCGCAGCGGTTCGGCTCCATGCGCAGGTGGTTCAGCTCGGGGTGGTCCCAGTCCGGGTCCCCGTCGAGCAAGCCGCGCTCGACCCGGCTCAGGGCCAGCCACAGCCGCCCGGTGTCGGGATCGTGGGCCATGCCCTCGGCCTTGCGAAGCTCGGTCGTGGCCCCCTGGATCGCCGCATAGCGCCGCGCCTCGAGGCGGCTGGC
>CALGIB010000151.1 GCA_937915955.1 uncultured Pseudomonadota bacterium | reverse complement strand
CTCAAGGGCCGGGCTCGCGCGCTGGCCGTGACGCTCGTACATCGACAGATCGCCTACGTGCACGCCCTGCGCATGCACCTGCGGGACGCCGACTGGAACACCTGGCGCCAGCTGCTCCGCTACCTGCCCGAGGACGAGGCGCTGGCCCTCGAGCGCGAGTCCAACCGCCCCGCCGCCATCTCCCACCGCACCGGCGAGCTCCTCGTCGAGGCCTGGCACCAAGGCTGGCTGCACCCCATGCACCTGCCCTCGCTCGAGGCCAGCCTCACCGAGATCACGGGCGTGCAGGGCGCCTGCGAGCGCATCAAGTCGACCCCGGTGCCCTGGGCCTACACGGTGCTCACCCACCGCCTCGTCTTCATCTACTGCATCACCCTGCCCTTCGGAATCGAGGACAGCGTGGGCGTGTTGACACCCTTGGTGGTCGCGCTGGTCAGCTACGCCTTCTACGGCCTCGACGCCATCGGCGACGAGATCGAGGAGCCCTTCGGCGAGGACCCCAACGACCTGCCGCTGAACTACCTCTCGCGCATGATCGAAGTGAACCTGCGCCAGCGCCTCGGCGAGGAGGACATCCCCCCGATGATCGCCCCCCACGACGGCGTGCTCGACTGATGTGGCCGCTCGCCCTGGCCCTGGCCGCCGAGCCCACCTCGGCCACCACCATCGCCAGCGATCGCGAGCTGCAGGTCCTGACCCGGGCAGAGCCCCGGCAGATGCTGGCCCAGGCCTCGGAGCTCCTGGGTGACTGGAGCGTCGAGCTCGCCGGGGTGCCCGTGGACGGCCCCCGCCTGGCCGCCATCGCCGCCAGCGAGGACCCCGAGATCCTGCGGGCCGCGCGCGAGGACCTGGGGCGCCCCGTGGACCTGGACGACCTGATCCTGCTGCTGGACGACGTGCTCGTCGCCGGCCAGGCCGGCCGCCGGGGCGAGGATCTCTGCCTGACCTCGGGCCGCCTGCGCAGCGCCGGGGTGCTGATCCACCCGGACGAGGTCTTCAAGGGCGAGGTGCGCAGCTACGGCGACAAGCCCAGCATCGCCGTGGACCGCCCCCAGCCGCAGGCCAGCTACCCGCCCGCGGTCGACGGCGAGCTGCTGGGGCCGAACTGGAGCGCGCGGTACCAGAACCCCAGCGCCCGCGAGCCCATGATCGCGGCCCTGGCCGAGCAGCGGCCCGAGGCCGACTACGCCGCCCGGATCGAGCACCTGCTCCAGCAGCTCGAGGCCCAGGGCGCCGAGGTCTGGGTCACCAGCACCGTGCGCAGCCGCCACCGCGGCTACCTGATGTGGGGCGCCTTCCTGATCAGCCGGGCCGAGACCGAGGACCAGCTGAACGAGGTCCTCGACAAGCTCGAGCGGGTGGACGCCGAGTGGGACCTGCGCACGCCGATCCAGTGGCGGCACCCGGACGGCTGGCAGGCCAACGTCGAGGCTGGGCGCCAGATGGCCGAGGCCTACGACGTCGTCTACGCCACCGAGCGCGGCGCGCGCTGGAGCAAGCACTACAGCGGCGTCGCGGCCGACTTCGTGGGCCTGGACCTGCCGCGCAGCCTGACCCTGACGGCGACGGACGGCGCCTCTCGGACCTTCGACCTGTCCGACCCCCAGCAGCCCCGAGACCTGTCGCTGAGCCCCGAGCTCATCGACTGGATCGAGGCCCACTACGGGTTCGAGAAGCTCAACAGCGACTACCCCCACTGGGACGACGCGCGCTGAGCGAGGACCGACCTCCAGCTCCCGGACGCCGGGGCTTGCCGCCCCACTGACCGGTGGATAGGATCCTCTCTACCAACTGGTAGAGAGTCATGCTTCAGTCGGTCGACAGCTCCGTCCGCGCGCGCATCCTCGAGCAGGCCCTCGGTCTCTTCGCGGAGCGGGGCGTCTCGGGCACCAGCCTGTCCTCCATCGCCCAGGCCGCCGGCATCTCCAAGCCCACGCTCGTCTACCACTTCGGCAGCAAGGAAGGCCTCCGGAGCGCCGTCCTGAACCAGGTGATGGAGCACTGGCAGGCCGAGGTCCCCCGCCTCATGGTGGCGGCGGCCAGCGGCGGCCCGCGCCTCGACTCGCTGCTCAACGCCTTCTTCGAGTACTTCCAGTCCGACCGCAACCGCGCCCGGGTCCTGGTCCGCGAGATGCTCGACCGTCCGGTAGAGATGCGCACGCTGCTGGCTCAGCACCTCCAGCCCTGGACCCGCCTGATGACCGAGGCCATCCGCCTCGGCCAGGGCTCGGGGCTGCTCCGGCCCCAGGCCGACCCCGAGTCCTACACCGTGCTCGTCATCTGCTCCGCCCTGTCCCTGGTCGCGGTCGGCCCCGACGCCAGCGCGCTCATCTCCCCCGAACCCACGCTCGCCGACCAGCGCGTCGAGCTGGTCCGGATCGCTCGCACCGCGCTTCTGAATCCTCCTCAGCAGGAGTCCTGACATGGCCAACTTCTACGACGATAACGATGACTTGCAGTGGTACGTCCAGCACGGACTGGACTGGGAACCCGTCGTCCGGCTGACCGAGTACGACTACAAGGCCCAGGACGGCTTCCGCACCAAGGAAGAGGCGCTCGAGGTCTACACCGACGTCCTGAAGCTGGTCGGCGAGTACTGCGCGGACGCCATCGCCCCCCGCTGGGCCGAGCTGGACGCCGCCCACCCGCACATGGAGGACGGCCAGGTCATCGAGCCCGCCGTCACCCGCGAGATCTTCGAGGGCATCAACGACATGGGCCTGCACGCCCTGTGTCTGCCTCGCGAGCTCGGCGGCATGAACGCGCCCCTGCTGCTGCTGCAGATGAACAACGAGATGTTCGCCCGGGCCGACGTCTCGACCTGCACGCACGTCGGCTTCCACGGCGGCATGGCCCTGGCGGCGCTGATGTACAGCGTCATGGAGGGCACCACGGAGTTCCAGCAGGATCCGCCGGCCATCACGAAGACGCGCTTCTCCGAGTGCATCCAGGAGATCGCCGCGGGCGAGGCCTGGGGAAGCATGGACATCACCGAGCCGGGCGCGGGCTCGGACATGGCCGCCCTGCGCTGCAAGGGCGATCAGCTCCCCGACGGCTCCTGGGTCGTCTCGGGCCAGAAGATCTTCATCACCTCGGGCCACGGCCGCTGGCACTTCGTCATCGCCCGGACCGAGGAGACCGACGCCGCCGACGCCTTCGCGGGGCTGAAGGGCCTGTCGATGTTCCTGGTCCCCGCCTACGAGATCGTGGACGGCGAAAAGAGGTGGCTGGCCACCATCGACGGCACCGAGGTCAAGCTCGGCCACAACGCCAGCGCGACGGTCAGCATCAGCTACGAGGACACCCCCGCCGAGCTCATCGGGGAGCGCGGTCAGGGCTTCAAGTACATGTTGTTGCTCATGAACAACGCCCGCGTGGGCGTGGGCTTCGAGGCCCTGGGCGCCATGGAGGCCAGCTACCGGGCCGCGGTCGACTACGCCGCCGAGCGGCCCAGCATGGGCAAGACCATCGACCGGCACGAGATGATCGCCGACATGCTGGAGGAGATGCGCACGGACCTGCAGGCCACCCGCGCCCTGGCGATGGAGGCCGGCTGGAACGAGGAGCTCAGCCAGAAGGCCCGCATCGCGCTCAAGCACCTGACCATGAGCGACGAGGAGCGCGACAAGCTCGTGGCCGACGAGCGCCGGTGGGCCCGCCGCAGCCGCGAGCTGACCCCGATGCTGAAGTGGTTCGCGGGTGAGAAGGCCGTCGAGGTGGGGCGCAAGAGCATCCAGATCCACGGCGGCAGCGGCTACATCAAGGAGTACCGGGTCGAGAAGATCTTCCGGGACGCCATGGTCTTCCCCATCTACGAGGGGACCAGCCAGATCCAGGCCCTGATGGTCATGAAGGACACCCTGATGGGCGCGGTCAAGCGCCCCAAGGCCTTCGTCGCGGCCACCGCCCAGGCCCGCTGGCGCAGCCTGCGCGCCCGGGACCCGCTGGAGCGCCGGGTGGCCGCGCTGCGGCTGCGGGCCCAGCAGACCATCCAGTTCCTGATCTCGCGGCTGGCCGCGACCAAGCTCAAGGAGCTGCCGCTGACCGACCCGGGCGCCTGGTCCGGGGCCATGCAGCAGTGGGACCCCAAGCGCGACTTCGCCCTGGCCATGCTGCACGCCGAGCGCCTGACCAGCATCCTCACCGACGCCGCGGTCGCCGCCATCCTCTGGGACCAGCAGCGCAAGGACCCGGCCCGCCGGGACCTGCTCGAGCGCTGGGTCGAGCGGGCGGAGCCCCGGGGCCGCTACCACCACGACGTGATCACCACGACGGGCCTGCGGCTGCTCAAGAAGCTGAACGACGCCGAGCACTCCGAGCGACAGGCCGCCAAGTGAGGCGTCGCTACCTCGTGCACCAGCTGCCCGTCCTGGGCAGCACGCTGCGGCTGCTGACCGCCCGGGGCGAGGCGCCTCTGCCCACCCCCGGCCCGTGGAGGCACGATCGGGTGCCCAGCCGGCCCAGGGATCTGGTCCGCGACGCCGTGCGCTTCGCGGGCGGCCAGCCCATGGCTTGGGCCGACGAGCTCCCTCCCTGGTTCTTCCCCCAGTGGACCTGGCCGCTGCTGACCGAGTGCCTCCAGGGCCTGCCCTACGACCTGACCAAGGTGGTCAACGCCGGCTGCAGCTGGCAGCGCCGCGGGCCCCTGCCTCAGGGCGAGCCCATGGAGCTGTCCGGCCGCCTGCTGGACATCGACGCCGACGATCGACGCGCGCTGATCACCCTGGAGCTGCTCTCGGGCAGCGGCTCCCAGCACGACGCCCTGCGCTCGACGGTCACCATGTTCGTGCCCCTGGGCGGCAAGGACAGCCAGGGCGCCAGGCGGGCCCCCAGGGCCACCGTCCCCCTGCAGGCCCGCCCGCTGATCGAGCGCCGCCTGCGCGAGGACGCGGGCTGGGACTTCGCGCTGCTGACCGGCGACTTCAACCCAATCCACTGGATCCCGGCGTACGGCCGCATGGCCGGCTTCAAGGGCACCATCCTGCACGGCTTCGCCCAGGCGGCCGTCGCCTGCGAGGCCCTGGTCTCCGGACAGTTCCTGAACGATAAAAATCGCTTGCGTAGCTTCAGCTGCCGCTTCACCCGCCCGCTGCGCCTGCCCGCCAGGGCCCGCGTCTTCGTCCTCGAAGACCAGGTCTACGTCGGAAGCCAGCCCGGCGGACCCGCCTTCATGACCGGCGACTTCAACGCCGCCACCACCTGACCGCCACCACCTGACGCCCACGCGTCTTCGGGAGTCGAGCTCATGGCCGACCGCCTCGTCAACCTCTCCGGCAACCCCACCGCCCGCAAGCTGGCCTCCAGCCTGGGCGTGTCCCTGCCGCCGCAGCTGAAGCGGGACCCGGGCCCCACCTCCGAGCGCCCCCTCGAGGGCAAGCCCGTCCAGGTCCTGCTCCTCCCCGGCGCCCAGCTGATCCAGGTCCTGGCCTCCGGGCTGGCGCACGCGGGCGCTGAGCCCGCTGTCCTGGGTGAGCTCGAGCCCTTCCGCACCGCAGGCGAGCCCTGGGGGCGCCCGGCGCACGCGCTGACCGAGGCCGATGACGAGCCCTGGTGCGTCCTCGTCGACGCCACAGGTCTGAACGATCTCAGTGGCTTGCGCACCCTCTACGAGGAGCTGCAGCCCCGCGTCCGCGGCCTCGTCCACAGCGGACGCGTGCTGGTCCTGGCTCGCCCCCACGCGGGCCTGTCCGTGACCGCCTCGGCGGTCCAGCGGGCGCTCGAGGGCTTCGTGCGCAGCCTGGGCCGGGAGCTGGGCCGCAAGGGCCAGACGGCCAACCTGATCGTGGTGAAGGACGGCGCCGAGGACCGCCTCGAGCCCGTCCTGCGCTTCCTCGCCTCGCCCCGCTCCGCCTACGTCAGCGGCCAGGTCTGGACCGTCAGCAAGACCGTGCGGCCCGTCCCACTGCGCTACGCCCGCCCCCTGGATGGACAGGTGGCCGTGGTCACCGGCTCGGCCCGGGGCATCGGCGCCGCCTCTGCTCGACGTTTCGTCGAGGAGGGGGCGCGA
>CALGIB010000150.1 GCA_937915955.1 uncultured Pseudomonadota bacterium | reverse complement strand
CCGATCCCGGGCACCTCGGTCGCCACGCCCTGGCTGCTGACGCGGCTCGGCCTGATGCCCAGCCGCTGGCGCGAGGCCCACGTGCTCGAGGGGCTGCGCGACGAGGCCCAGGCCCTGCGCCGTCAGGGGCAGGCCCAGGCCGCCAGTCGACTCGATCAGCTGGTCGCCAGCATCACGGCCGAGGCCGACCGGCGCGAGCTGGCCGCGGCCAGCGCAGACCTGCTGCTGCACTGGGACCAGGACCAGGACGGGCTCTGGGATCCGCGAGAGGTCCAGGCCTACGAGCGCTGGCTTGGCGAGCTCCGCGCTCAGCTCGCGGATCGGGGCTGGGACCGCCGATGGTTCCTCTGGCACCGGGGCCAGGTCTTCGGCCCGGTGCGGGTCGAGGAGCTGCGGCAGGTCGAGGTGAAGCTGCCCCTGCTGGTCTGCCTCGAGGGCCAGCCGGGCTGGGTTGCGCTGCGCGATCTGCTCGAGGCCGCGGCCGTCTCGGGGCCGGCGTGATCCTCGCCCTGGTGCTGCCGGTCTGGTCGGCGGGCTTCCTGACCAGCGAGGGGGGTGTGGTGGCCACCGGACGGGGCAACGCCTACGTCGCCGGCGCCGACGACCTGTCCGCCCAGAGCTGGAACCCGGCCGCGCTGACCCGCCTGGACCGCGCCGTGCAGCTGCAGCTCGCGGGCGTACACCAGCGCGTGGTCTTCGATCGCCAGGACGAGGCGGACCTGGGCTTCGACGAGGTCCGCAACCTCGCCCCTCCGATGCTGATCCCAGGCCTCGCGGCCGCGACCAGCTTCGGCCGCCAGGACCTGACGCTGGCCTTCGGCTTCTACTCGCCCTACGCGCCGCTGTGGTCCTACGCGCCCCAGGGCCCGCAGCGCTTCACCTCGACCCGCTCCACCGTGCTCAGCGGCAACGTGGGCCCCAGCCTGGCCTGGCGCTTCGCGGACCGGCTCTCGGTAGGGCTGGGCGTGGCCTGGACCTTCCTGACCGTCGAGCAGTCGCTGGTCGCCCACGTCAGCCCCCTGAGCTTCTCGGCCACCGACGACCCGGCCTACGACGTGAGCACCACGATCTCGGCCCGGGACCTGTTCGAGCTCACCTGGAACGCGGGGCTGCTCTACGAGGATCCCAGCGGTCGCTACGCCCTGGGCGGGGGCTACACCCCGGCGGTTCGCTTTGAGCCACGGGGCTCCATGTCGGTCGATTTCTCGAACAATACGTACTACCTGGGCGACGGAAATTTCGGCAAGGTCATCGCCTCTCCGCGCGCGGAGGACCCGGACGTGGGGCTCGAGGTGGCGCTGCCGCACCAGGTGCGCCTGGGCGCTCTGGTCCGGCCGCAGGAGCGCTGGGAGATCGAGCTGGATCTGGTCTGGCAGGGCTGGTCGATCCTGGACGGGCTGGTCGTCGACGACCTGGCGCTGGAGATCGACACGGAGCTGCCCGAGGACGTCACCATCACCGGCCCGGTGGGCCTGCCGCTGGAGCTCCAGGACTCCTGGTCGGCTCGGCTGGGCACGGAGCTGGACCTCAGCGGGCGCGTCCAGGGGCGCGCCGGGGTGTTCTTCGAGAGCTCGGCGGCCAGCCGTGAGAACCGCTCGGTCCTGATGCCCGACGGCAACAAGCTCGGCTACGGCCTAGGGGCCAGCTGGCAGGCTCGGCCCAAGCTGGCGGTGGACCTGGGCTGGTCCCAGAGCTTCGTGCCGCGGCGCGAGATCGAGACGACCTGGGTCTACCAGCTTCAGATCGACCCGCAGTCCGGGCAGGTCGGCGCGGGCAAGCCGGTGGGTCGGGGCGAGCTGGCCGTGACGAACTCGGCGCTGGCGCTGGGGCTGCGCTTCACGCCCTGATCAGAGCCCCAGCTGCTCGGCCAGGTCGTCCGCCACCGCCGCCAGCGTGTCGGGGTGGAAGGGGTCGGCCAGGCCGACGTCCCTGAGCAGCGCCCGGAAGCTGAGGCGGCCGCCCAGCTCGCAGAGGCGCCGGTAGCGACGCATCGTCTCCACGCGGTCGCGGCGGCCCATCTTCCAGAGCTGGAAGGCGCAGGTCTGCGCCAGGCAGTAGTCGATGTAGTAGAAGGGGTTGCCGTAGATGTGCCCCTGGCGCTGCCAGAAGCGGCCGCTCTCGAACATCGGCATGTCCTGGTAGGACCACTCGGGCAGCAGGCGGCGCTCCAGCGCCTGCCAGGCCAGCGCGCGCCGGTCCGGGGACCAGTCGGGGCTGCGGTAGACCTGGTGCTGGAAGGCGTCCACCGCGACGCCGTAGGGCAGAAAGAGCAGCGCGCCCTCGACGTGGCCCTGCACGAAGCGCGCGGCGTCGTCACCGAAGAACAGGTCCATGTCGGGGTAGGTCAGCATCTCCAGGCCCATCGAGTGGATCTCGCAGGCCTCGTAGGTCGGCCAGACCAGGTCACGCAGGGCGCCGGTCTGCATGGTCGTCCAGCACTGGAACGCGTGACCGCACTCGTGGGTGAAGACGTTGACGTCGTCCTGGGTGCCGTTGAAGTTGGCGAAGATGAAGGGCAGCCCCCACTGCTGCAGGCTCTCGCAGTAGCCGCCGCCGACCTTGCCCTCGCGCAGGTCCAGGTCCAGCAGCTGAGCCTCCTCCATGAGCGCGTAGAACTGGCTGAAGTCGCGGCCCATGCGGGCGAACAGCGCGCGGGCCTGCTTACGCATCCAGGCTTCGTCGCCGAGGGGCCGAGGGACGCCCAGCTTGTCGCGCACGGGCGTGTCGTGGAAGCCGTAGTCGCTGACCCCGAGGGCCTCCGCGTGGCGGGCACGGACGGCGGTGCAGAGCGGGACCAGGCGCTCCTCGACCGCCTGGCGGAAGCTGGCGACCTCGGCGGCGCCGTAGTCGGTGCGGCCCAGCCGCCGGTAGCCGAGGCCGACGTAGTCCTGCTCGCCCAAGGTGGTCGCCATGCGGTGACGGATCCCCACGAGCTCGTCGAACAGGCCGTCGAGCTCGCCCTGGACGCTGCCGAGCAGGCGATCCTGGGCCTGACGGGCCTGGAGTCGGACCTGGCGGTCCGCGTCGCCGTAGAAGCCCGCCAGCGCCGAGAGCGTGCGCTGCTCGCCCTGGAACTCGACGGTGGCGCTGGCGCTGAGCTCGTCGTAGCGGTTGTTCGCGTCGCTCTCAGCCCGCACGTGCTCGGCGATGCTGGGGTCGAAGCTGGCCACCGTGCAGGACCAGAGCGCCGGCAGCTGCTCGCCGAAGGCGTCCTCGAGGGCGCCGCGGCGCTCCAGGAGCACGACCAGGAGCTCGATGTCCAGCTCCTTGAGGTCGGGACCGATGGCGTCGAAGTACTCCTTCTCCGCCTTGTAGGCCGGGTCCTTGGTGTCCTGGGTGAAGTGCACGCTGGCCAGCGCCTGCATGCCCTCGGCTTCCTTGCGCCAGTTGTCCCAGCGGCGAACCAGCGCAGGCAGGGTGGCGGTCTCGGCGGACCGGGCCTCGGCCACGAAGGCCTGACCCTGGGTCCTCAGCGCGTCGAGATCGGGGCGGCGGTAGGGGAGCTCGGAGAATCGCATCCCGCCCGCTAACCGGGCTCAGCCGCCGTCGGACAGCCCATAGGCAGCCTGCAGCGTCACCGTCTCGATCTCGGCGTGGTCGCCCTCGGGCGTGACCTTGGCGAGCTGGGCGTTGTTGTTGCCCACGCTGACCACGATGATCCCCGCCTCGGGCAGCATCGAGCCGGGGGACACGATGACCTCGGTGCCGTCGGGCAGGCCCAGCGCTGCGCGCGGCGGCTGGGCGTGGGGCAGGGTCGACAGCAGGCGCACCCCCCAGGCCGGCTGGCTGGCCAGGCCTACCGGAGGCGGCAGCGGACCGGTGGGGGCCTGGACGAGCTCGACGGGGGCCTGGGGGGCCTCGACGGGAGCCTGGACGGACTCGACGGGGGCCTGGACGAGCTCGACGGGGGCCTCTTCTTTGTCCTCGCCCAGGCAGGCGGCGGAGAAGGGATCGTCCATGCAGGCCTGGCGCTGGCGCATGGCCTCGAAGGCGGGGTCAGCGTCGGCGACGGCGGCCTCGGGCTGCTGCGAGCCGCCCTGGGCGCCGGGCGCGCAGTCCACCTCGACGGGGGTGAACATCGTGCTCCAGTCCCCGGGGACAGGGCTGCAGGCAAGCAGGGCGATCACCAGCACGAGGGCCTCCACGGCAGTCCAGGGAGTCTAACCTCCCTCAGGCCGCGGGCTTGGCATAGCGCCCCAGGGCCGTGCGCAGCCCCGCCATCCGGATGGGCTTGGTCAGGTAGTCCAGCATGCCGGCCTCGCGGGCCTGGGCGGCCGCGTCGTCGTGGACGTGGCCGCTCAGCCCGATGATGCGCAGAGCGGGCTCCTGGCCCAGCAGCCGGCGGGTGGTCTCGAGGCCGTCCATCTCGGGCATGTCCATGTCCATCAGGACCATGTCGAAGGGGCCAGGCTGACCCAGGGCCTCCGCCCCCGAGGCCGCCTCGGTCACCGCGCAGCCCAGCGCCGTGAGCATCTCCTGCACGACCCTGCGGCTGGCCTCGTTGTCGTCCACCAGCAGCACGCGGGCGCTCTCGTGCTCGATCCCGTCCAGCGGCAGGTCGATGCTGGGCTGGTCCATCCCCGGGGAGCGCAGGTTGCGTCGCAGCATCAGCGGGCGGGCCGGTCCCTGCAGCGCGTGGTCCCCGCCGAGGCGGCCCACGGTCAGCCGCGCCAGGCCGACGCAGAGCGCCGGGAGGCCGGGCTCGCGCTGGAAGGGGATGCCCCACGTCGTCAGCTGCAAGGCCAGGTCGTCGACGGCCTCGCTGCGGCCCTGGAGCAGCAGCTCGCCGGCCACGCGCGGGGGCTCGGCGGGGCGAGCCTCGGGCAGGGGCACGCTGACGAGGAAGCGGCTGCCGCGGTTGGGGTGCGAGCTGACGGTGAGCGAGCCCTCCATGGCCTGCACGATGCGACGGCTGATCGCCAGG
>CALGIB010000149.1 GCA_937915955.1 uncultured Pseudomonadota bacterium | reverse complement strand
GGCGGAGCAGCTTCCGGGTCAGCAGCCGCATCTCCTCGCCGCCCTGGGTGAGCAGCATCTGGACCATGCGCTCGAAGGGCATCGACTTCAGCACGACGTCGGTCACGCACACGGCCGTGGACATGCGCTTGCCCCCGGACTGAGGCGCCAGGTGGGTGATGTCCCCCAGCATGTCGCCCGCGTTCAGGACCGAGACCCGCGCGTCCCCGCGCCACTCCTCGACCACGCCGCTGACCACGTACCACATGCGATCCGCGCTCTCCTCGCGGCGGAACACGGTCTGCCTGGCGTCGTACTGCTCCAGCCAGATGTCCGGCCCCTCGAGGCTGTCGAAGAGCTGCTTGATCAGCAGCTTGCTCTCGGCCATCTGCTCGCCGCGTCGCTCGTCGACGTCTCGCGAGTGTGTGTGGTGTTCGGACATCCTGCATCCCTCCGGGCTTCGGAGGGTACCGCTAGTGACTCAGAGCAGGGTGAAGTAGAGATCCACGGCCTCGTCGAAGCCTTCGCGCGTGAGGACCAGGGGCTTCTCCCGGAACACGCACTGGTTCTGGATCTGCAGAAGCAGGTCGCGCGGATGGCAGTTACGGAAGGACCGCCCCGGCTGGCGGTAGTGCCGCTCGATCAGCTCGTCGAAGATCTCCTCCAGCGGCTCGAAGCCCATCAGCTCGGCCTGGATGTGCAGCAAGGTGCGGAAGTTGAGCTCGCTGGGGTCCTCGACGCAGACCTTGTAGGGGATGCGGCGGAGGAAGGCCTCGTCGCAGAGGTCCTTGGGGTCCAGGTTCGTCGAGAACACCAGCAGGGGGTCGAAGGGCACACGCACCTTTCGGCCGTCGGGCAGGCTGAGGTAGTCGACGCGCTGCTCCAGCGGCACGATCCACCGGTTGAGCAGGACGGCGGGCTCCATCTTCTGGCGTCCGAAGTCGTCGATGACCAGGGTGCCGCAGTTGGCCTTCAGCTGCAGCGGCGCCTCGCAGATGCCGGTGCGCTCGTCGAACTCGATCTCCAGGCTGGACATCGTGAGCTCGCCGCCGGCCACCACGGTCGGGCGTCGGCACTTCACCCAGCGCCGATCGGGGCGCTCGCGGCTGCTGAGGACCGCGTCCTCCTCCAGCGGCTCGTGCACCATCGGGTCGAAGACCTTCACCAGCGTGCCGTGGATGAGCACGGCGTGGGGCAGGTAGACGCTGGTGCCGAAGGCCCGGGTCATGCGCTCGGCCAGCGAGGTCTTGCCGTTACCGGGGAAGCCGAACAAGAACAGGCCCTTTCCCGAGGTCATCGCGGGCCCGAGCTGCTGGAGCAGCTCCTCGGGGACCAGCAGGTCCTGGAATGCGCGCTTCAGGTCCGCCATCCGGGGCGTCTCGTTGGCGATCGACTGCTCGCGCACCGCCAGGAGGTACTGCTCGAGCGGCACCGGCGCGGGGCCGACGTAGCGGCTGTGCGTGTTCAGGTCGACGACGGTGTTGCGACCCTTGCTGGTGAGCTCCCACTGGAAGTCGCCTGTGGCCGTCGAGCGCTTGATCTCCACCTGCTTGGTGCGCTTGAGTTCGTCCAGGACGTCCGAGACAGCGCGGTGGAACAGGGCGAGATCGTTCGCGATCTGCCGAGTGGTCGAGGTCGGGTTGTTGACCAGGTACTTCAGGATCAGGCCCTCGACGTAGCCCTCCTCCAGGCCAGCCGCCTCGAGCGTCCTGGGCTCGAGCGGGCGGAAGCGAGTCGGCGGGGGCGCCGTGATCACCGGGCGATCGAAGGCCATCGCCATGCGGGTGATCGCGCCCGCGTTCGGGCTCGCGTTCATCGAGACCTGAGCCACCGTCGCGCGCGCCGGAGTGGGCTCGTCCGCGTCGCTCTCCAGGCTCGGGGCGGGCGGCGGCTTGGGCGGCTCCAGGGGTCGTGGCGTGGGGGGAAGGCGGGCCTGGACACCCCGGATCGGAGCTGTGGCGGCCGGGCTGGCGGGGGCGCCACCGGGGGCGCGACCGGGCGGACGCTCGCCTTCGCGCTTCTGGACGTCCTTGAGCGCCTGACGCAAGGACTCCTTGAGGTAGCTGGCCATCGCCTCTCCGGGGGACGCCCTGCGGCGCCGACGGCTCCGAGGATAGCCCATGGTCGCGGGGACCGGCCCTCGCGGTATGCTCGCAGGGATGCCCTCGAGCCTGCCGTATACCCAGGTCGCCGCGGTGACGCGCCAGGGTCGCTCGCACGAGACCAACGACGACCGCTTCGGTCTGCTCGATCCCCGGGTCGAGGCGGTCCGCCTGGCGCGCCGCGGCGTGGTCTACGCCGTGGCGGACGGCGTCAGCTCCAGCGCCGCCGGCAACGAGGCCGCCCAGCTCTGCATCGAGAGCCTGCTCGAGTTCTTCACGGCCAACCGCACCCCGACCGAGGACCTGCTGCTCGACATCGTGGAGCGCGCCGACGCCGAGGTCCGCCTGACCACCGGCTCGGCGTGCACCCTGGTCGGGATCTGGCTCTGCCACGGCGTGGCGACGATCTTCTCGGTGGGCGACTCCTCGGTGGTGCTGGTCCGAGACGGGGCCGCGCGCCGCTTGAACCCGCTCCAGCGTCGAGGCGGGGGCCTGGCCGCCTTTGTCGGGATGGGCTCGGGGGTGCGGTCGTCGATGTTCCTCGAGTCGCTGCCGATGAAGGAGCACGACCGCTTCTGGCTGGGCAGCGACGGCGCCTTCGACCTGGTGGACGAGGCCTGGCTGGTGCGCTCGTGCTCGGTCGCCGAGTCCATCGACATGGTCCGCCCGCGCTTCGACGGCCTGCACGACGACGACGCCACCCTGGTCGGGATCGAGGTCCTCGCGCTCGAGGCCAACCCCTGGCAGGAACGCGCCATGCAGGATGGCTGAGCAGGAGCCGCCGCTGATCGAGCGGCTCCAGCCCGGTTGCCCCGTTCGAGTCCGTAGAGCCCTGCGACGGCTGGGCTGTCGTCGGGTCGATCGCACCCTGGACCGCCCCTCGTGGGCCAGCCCACAGCAGTGCCGGGACCTCGCGGCGCTGCTGGCTCGCGCCGTCCAGGACCGGGACGAGCAGGCCGGGCTGGCCGCTCGCGCGCTCTTCGAGGCGCTCTCGAGTGTGCAGGATGCTGAGATCGTTCAGGTAGAGGTGATCGGTGCGCCGGGCTGGCTGGACACGTCCAGGTGGGAGGGCGCCCTCGGTGCGCCGCAGGCGCGTTGGGTCCTTCGGGAGATCGACGGCCTGGCCGTGGCCGGTCGACGCCTGCAGGTGCGCTGCACACCGCCGCTGCGAGCCGGTCGGAGAGGCCAGGTCCGAGGAGGCTCCGGGGTGCCCGCGGGCCTGGACGAGGAGGCCCGCTACTCGTACACGCAGCCGGCTCTGGCTCGGGCCTTCGTGCGAGGGACGCGCGGGCGAGTGATCGACGGCACCTGTGGGGCAGGTGGGCTGGCGCTCGCGCTGGCCGAGCGGTCCGAGGTCGAGCACGTGCTCGCGGTGGATCTGGACGCCGGGCGGCTGGGGATGGCGGCTCGGGAGGCCGCCTCGCGAGGGCTGGGCGCCAAGCTGAGCTTCCACCGCGGTCCGGTGGCCGAGGTGCTGGACCAGCCCCACGACAGCCTCGTGTTGGATCCGCCTTGGGGGGGCGTGGACTACGACCGGGAGCGGCTGGGGCTCGCCCAGCTTGGGATGGACCTGCCGCCTCTCCTGGAGCGCAGCGCGGCTCGGATCCTGCTCAAGCTCCCGCGCAGCTTCCTGGTCGAGCAGCTCGCCGGGGACTGGAGCCTGTCGGGTGAGCTCGACGAGCGGGGAGTGCTGAAGTTCCTCCGCGCCGAGCGGAGCTGATGACCTGGTCGCTGCTGGGGATCGTCGGGCTGCTCGCGGCGGACACGCTGCGTCGCGTCTACGGGGCGGGGCGCACGCTGAACGACCACTTCGTGGCGGCGGTGGTCCTGGGCTGCATGGGCTTCTACGCGCTTCAGGGCTTCGCCTCGCCGGTGGGGTGGCTGCCGGCCTGGCTGGCGGGAGCGCTCGGCATCTGGGGCCTGTTCTTCTGCATCGAGGGGGACCAGCCGCGGGGCCCCTGGCTGCGCTGGGGGCTGGCGGTGCCCTCGCAGCTGGCCTACGCCTTCGCGCTCTGGGGAGGCCTGGTGTGGCTGCTGCGCGCGCCGCTGGCCTGGCTGCTCGAGGTCCCGGTTCTCTGGGCGGGACCGGCGCTGCTGCCGGCGCTGGCGCTCGCGCTGCTGGGCACGGTCCAGGCTCGGCGACGAGCCCATCGCGTCACGCGGCATCCGGTGCCCGGTCTACCGGGTCGCCTCGTGCAGCTCTCGGATCTGCACGCCTCGGCCGTGATGCATCGGCCCGAGCTGGACCCGCTGATCGACGCGGTCAATGCGCTCCGGCCCAAGCTCGTGGTGGTGACCGGGGACCTGGTCATGCCCTTCAGCGAGGCCTCGCACGGCTACCTGATCGAGGCCCTGCAGCGGCTGGACGCGCCGGTGGTCTGCTGCCCGGGCAACCACGATCTGCCCGTGCTCGAGCAGCTCCGGGCCGAGCTCGCCGAGGCCGGGATTCCTCTGCTGGTGGATGAGGCCGTGCAGCGCTCGGGCTTCCACGTCGCGGGGGTCAACTTCCACTGGGTCGAGGCCCGCTCGAAGCTCGAGCAGGCGCTGGCGCAGCTCCCCGCGGGCGAGGGCTTCCAGCTGCTGCTGGCCCATGACCCTCGGCTGGGTGCGTGGCTACCTCCCAGGCGCTTCCAGCTGGTGCTCTCCGGCCACACCCACGGCGGTCAGGTGGCCGCGAACATGCTGGGGGTGCCCATCTCGGCCCTGCGGCTCATGGGGGTGCGCGATCAGGGCTGGTTCGATGAGCGCCGCCACTACGTGCACGCCGGCAACTGGCTGGTGGGCTTGCCGCCCCGCATGGGCGTGGCGGGCGAGATCGCCGTCTTCGACCCCGCCGAGGACCCGAGCTAGCTAGCCCAGGTCCAGCTGCACCGGTGCGTGGTCGCTGGCCTTCTCCTCGGCCCGCACGGACCGATGGACCACTGCGCCCTGGGTGCGCGCCATCACCGAGGGCGTCACCAGGAAGTGGTCGATGCGCAGCCCGAGCTGGCGCTCGAAGCTGCGAGACCGGTAGTCCCAGAACGTATAGGTGCCCTCGGGCAGCCACTCCTCGGCCGCGTCCTGAAGGCCCAGGTCCAGCATGCGCTGCCAGCGCTGGTGCTCGAGCGGGTGGAAGCTGGGGGTGCCGCGCCAGCCGATGGGGTCGAACAGGTCGCAGGCCCGGGGTGCGATGTTCAGGTCCCCCGTGACCATCAGATCGGGCTCATCGAGCTTGGCCAGCCAGGCGATCAGGTTGTCGTAGAAGCGCAGCTTGTACTCGAACTTCGGCGACTCCACGTTCTGCCCCTGGGGGCAGTACAGGTTGACGATGCGCAGGCCGCCGATGGTCGCCGCGATGACCCTGGACTCCTGCTCCTCGACCTGGGGCAGGCCGATCATCAGGTCCCGCATGGGCAGGCGCGAGGCGATGGCGACGCCGTTGTAGGTGCGCTGTCCATGGTGCACGAGGTGGTAGCCGCGCGAGGAGAAGAGCTCCCGCGGGATCTTGTCGTCCTCGAGCTTGAGCTCCTGCATGCACAGGACGGTTGGGGCGACCTGATCGAGGAAGCGGGCCACGTGCTCGGCGCGGGCCTTCAGCGAGTTGACGTTCCAGGTGACGATGCGCATGTCGATCAGTAGCCCGGTTAGACTCGCCGGCGGAGGCCCATGCTCAAGCCTGGTGACGAGATCGACATCTGGGTGGTGGAGAAGGCGCTCGGCCAGGGCGGGATGGGCTCGGTGTACCGGTGTCACAACCGCAACGCCAAGCGCATCCTCGCGGCGGTCAAGGTGCTCGATCCCACCCTGAACCGAATCGCCTCCGCGCAGGCTCGCTTCATCCGTGAGGCCGAGATCCTGTTCGCGCTGGACCACCCGAACATCGTGAAGGTGCGCAACGTCCGCATGGACGCGGAGCTGCCCTACCTCGAGATGGAGTTCGTCTCGGGCCAGAACCTCGAGGACCGCATCGTTCAAGGGCCCATGTCCCTGGAGGCGGCGATCACGCTGCTGACCCAGGCGGCGGACGCGCTCGTCTACATGCACGACCGCGGGATCCGGCACCGCGACATCAAGCCCAGCAACATGATCGTCCAGGACGACGACGCGCTGAAGCTGGTCGACTTCGGCATCGCGACCGAGCAGCACGGCAAGACCATCACCGAGTCCGGCCAGAACTTCGGCTCGGTCAGCTACGCGCCGCCCGAGTGGATCGAGCCCGACAGCCTGGACCCGATCAAGTGGGACATCTACTCGCTGGGGGTCGTGTTCTACGAGGTCCTGACCGGCCGCTTCGGCTTCCCGGTCTCCGGCATCGGCACGAGCCGCCAGAAGGCGCTGCAGGTGATGGTCGCCAAGCAGAACCACGCCCCCCTGGATCCGGGCCCCGGCTTGCCCGTCGGCCTGCGCGCGCTGACCCGGGCGATGACGCGGGCCCGACCCGAGGATCGGCTGGCCACGGCGGCCGAGGTGCTCGCAGCGCTCAAGGACCTGGACCTCACCCAGATCGACGCAGACCACAGCTTCGGCGACGAGCCGGTCGAGCGGCCTACGGCCCCGACCTGGTACCCCGGCATCATGGAGGCCTCGGGGGAGACGATGGTCCCCGACGTCGAGGCGCTCGAGGCCGCGCGCGAGGCCTTCGCCGAGCCCAAGGCGGTCAATCCCCCGCCCTTCCAGCCGCCCCCTTCGAAGTCGGCGTCCCCGATCGAGGCCGCCCGGGAGCTCGCGGCGCCCCCCGCGCAGCGGGCGCCTCCTGCGCTCACCGCTCCGCTGGGGCACGTCGAGGACCACGAGCCCGTCGAGCCGGAGCGCTCCAGGCTGCCGCTGCTGGCCGCGGGTCTGGCGCTGCTGGCCTCGACGGGTGCCCTCGCCTGGTGGGCCTGGCCCATCGAGCCCATCGAGCCAGTCGTGCTGGATCGCGCCGTAGACGTGGTCGTCGCGGGCCTCCCGGCGGACAGCGCGCTGCAGGTGACGCTGGCGGGGCAGGCCCCCGAGTCCATCGACGGGCTGCTGTTCCACTTCGGGCCTCGCGCTCCGGGGCCCGCGAAGCTCGAGGTCCTGCAGGGCGTGGACTGCACGCCCGAGGCGAGCTGGTGCAGCCGGCACTTCGAGGCCCTCTCGGTCAACCAGGGCGAGGGAGCCCAGGTCCACTCGCTGACCCTGGAGCCGCTGGTCGAGCGCAGCGTGGCCATCACGGCGCCTGGGCTGCGGGGCAAGGCCGTGGTCAGGGTCGACGCCCAGGAGGCCGAGGTGCTCGAGGGTCGAGGTGAGCTGTCCCTGCTGCCCGGCAACTATGGCTACCTGGCCCAGGCCGGAACCTGCGAGGGCGAGGCGCAGGGCTGCTGGCCGGACTGCCCAGCGGGCTGCGCCAGCATGGAGGGCGCGCTGCTGGTCCCAGTCGAGGGCGAGGTCGCGCTGGAGCTCCCGCTGGAGCTCAAGAGGTCCGGCGTTGTCGCGCCCAGCGGTGGCCGCGACAACACGAACAGCACTGGTGTCGAGGCGGCCACCACGGCGGCCAAGGCGCCCATCTCCTATGCCCAGTTCGCCGGCTGGTTGGGCAAGCACCCGGAGTGGCAGCGCGAGGCGGCCATCGAGGCGGGCAAGGCCGACGGCAACTACCTCAAGGGCTGGGCGGGCGCGACCGCTCCTCCCGAGATGGACAGCGAGGCGGTGGTCAACGTCAGCTGGTCGGCGGCGAACGCCT